>JABWBZ010000184.1 GCA_013359335.1 bacterium | reverse complement strand
CGGCCATCGCAATGCCGCCGATGCTGATATGGCGAACGTAATTCCTGAAAATTTCCTCCGCCGTCATATCGTGAATTAATTTCGTAGCGCTCGTGCCCAGCGTCACGCTCAATCCATCGCCGATGTACGCCACCACTGGAACTAATAAATACCAGGACACAAATGAACCGGCACAAATGATCGCAGAATATTTGAGGCCGATGATGTAACCCAATCCCATCACCGCTGCGCCGATATTGATACGAAAAACCATTTTCGCTTTATCGGCCAATTCCGCACCGAGTGGAAACACGCGCGTCGTGAAAACTTCGCTCCACCAGCCGAACGTGGCGATGATAAAATCATACGCGCCGCCGATGATACCGCTGATAACCAACACGATAGCCTGTTTCCCGCCTTTTTCACCGGCCACGAGAACTTCCGTCGTCGCCGTGGCTTCGGGAAATGGAAATTTGCCATGCATGTCGGATACAAAATATTTTCTGAACGGAATTAAAAATAAAATCCCCAAACATCCGCCGAGCAGTGACGCGAGAAAAACTTTGTAGAACTCGGCGTACAATTGAAGAATGTATAAAGCCGGAATTGTAAAAATTGCGCCGGCGACGATGGCGCCCGAATTAGCGCCGATCGACTGGATGATGACATTCTCCCCCAACGCATTCTTCCGCTTTGTCGCGGCGGATAATCCAACGGCGATGATCGCAATCGGAATGGCCGCTTCGAATACTTGTCCTATTTTTAAACCCAAATAAGCGGCCGACGCCGAAAATATAACGGCTAATAACAATCCCCAAAAAACCGATCGGAAATTAACTTCAGGATAAATTTGTTCCGGTATCATGATCGGCGCATACGATTCGCCCGGATTCAGTTCACGATAAGCATTGGAAGGAAGCCCTTTGACCTGTGTCGAGTCTTGCTGGTTCATACGTGTCTCCTTTTCCGTCTTAAAAGAATAAAATCACGGAAAGATACGTACGTAAAAGGATTTACACGCTGATAGAGGTCATGTGGAAGTATGACTTGCGGACAAAAAAATCTACACCTTAAGGCGCAGTCGATCGCAGAGGTTTTTTTAATTTTTTAATAACTCTAACCCTTGTGACTTGATGAGCAATGCTCATGATTTCTTACGAGGATCGGTCATCTTCGGTTCATCAATGATTATTATATTATTAACGCTTGCTTCGGCGGTGTGGACAGCCTCGCCCGGTGCATGGAACCATTCGAGGATAACCACGCCTTTGTGTGGCAGAACTTCTTTGACGATGCCTCGCGTCATTTTATTGGCTGAGCCGAACATGACTACCATTCCCGTTTTGAGTTCGACAATCTCGGCAGGATGAAATTTTGTAATCACATGTTTCGTCCATGCGCGTTTGCCTTTTTCAGTTGCGTGCGAATTGTACAGCCACTCGACTTCATACTCGCCTTTGGTAGCGTCGCTGCCGGTTGTCACCACTTTAGCCAATCCATATTGCGCACTGAAAAGATGGACGTCGAAATAACATGCCAATATTTCTTCGGCTTTCTGCGGTTTGATCATGGCTTCTTGTGCACAAATACTAGCCTCGATAGCTATGGCCATGGCTAATATGATTACATTTTTCATGGCGGCCTCCTTCCGTAATTTTGAAACAACGCCATTCATTCAAGAAATTGCAGGAAAGTAATTATTCCGGCATTTGCGACGGAAAACAAAATACCGTCACAGCGATCATGTATAGTCATGATTTCCGTAACGGTCTGACGTGCACAAAAATTTCACGCTACAATTCAATTACATCGAATTGCGTTTCTCCTGTGGCCAGCATTTTTTCAACGTACGGCAGGCATAAACGGCAGTGAACGCCGAATCTAAGACGGATTTGTAATTCGCCGACGGTTTTACAATGATACTGATCGGCGGTTTTTTTCATGTCGGCAAACGTCAGGTTCTCGCACACGCAACGGTTGACTTTCATCAATCCTTGCTCCATTTGACTTCATCCTCGCCGGCAAGTCTATTTGCCCAACGCGCCAGCACAAAAAGCAGATCGGAAAGTCGATTGAGATAGGTTATGACAAACGGCCCGATAAGTTCTTCTTTGGACAAACTGACGGTGAGACGTTCCGCGCGGCGGCACACGTTGCGTGCCAGGTGCAGATAGGCGGCGGCGGGAATTCCACCCGGTAAAATAAAATTAGTTAGTTCCGTCAACTGTGCATCGATAGCATCAATTGATCGTTCCAACTTTTCAATATGCGCCGCTTGTACACGCGAAATGTAATTATTTTGAACGTCATAAGGCGTAGCGAGATCGGCGCCGAGATTGAACAAATCATTTTGTATCTGATGCAATATTTCGTCGAGCGCTTTTGGCGGTTTAGCGCTTCGCACGATGCCGATGACGGAATTTAATTCATCGACGGTGCCGTACGACTCGATCCGCAAAGCATCTTTGGAAACACGCCCGCCTCCGAAAAGTCCCGTCGTGCCGTCATCTCCTGTTTTGGTGTAGATTTTCACGGTTACTCCTGATTTGCTCCAACGATCGCCGATGGCGCTACGCCAACCGGATATTGCTTTTTGAAATTAAACTGCGCATCAAATCGATATAAAAACCCGCTGGAAACAAAATCTAATCCGTCCGTCGCCATGAGTTCGCCGTCAATAAATGACAGCGAATAAAACGTCAAATTATTGCTGATCGATTTGATAGCGGCATTAAGATTCAGATTATAAATTCGCAAAGAATTGCTGCCGGAAATGTATGCCAGCAGTGAATCCTGGAGTGCAAGCTTCACCGGCCTTACGCTTTGAAATTCCTCAAGCTTGGCAATCATACTTTCGGAGTTGGCATCGATCACGGCAATAAAACCTGCTCCTCCATTCAAGCCTGAGCATGCCACATAAATGCGGTTCCTCGCATTATCGGCAACAAGCGCAACAGGATTTTTTCCGACGATGATCGTATCGGCTCGCTCACTCGCCAGGTCAATCACCGATATGACAGAGTCGTTACGATTGGGTGAATTCGATACAAAAACTTTATTGCCGAGAACGGCGATTTCATCCGGACGATGGCGCAATTTGATCGACGATTCAACAACATGCGTGGAATAATCGATGCGGATAACGGCGCTGTCTTCATAAGACGTCGCGTACAATTTGCCATTGGCATAAACAAGATTTCGCGGCGTTTTGATATTTTCAATCGTTCCTTCGCTCTCAAACGTACGCGTGTTGATGATCTCAATTTTGTCGGAAAACGTAACGGCAATAAATCCGAGCGAATCGATCATCAGCATGCTGTGAGCCATGTCGCCCAATTTATTGCCGTTTGCTTTTTTATAAACATCCGTGAAAGTCGTATCGTACGCCGTCGTCTCGAGTATGCTCAACGTCGCATTACTCGCGCCGTAATTGCCTTCACACACGATAAAAACGGCCTGTTCGCCTGCCGGTAAAAAATCATCGCCGCCGCCGGATGCACCGCAACCGGTAATAGCCATCCAACTTAATATGACGAACAATCGCCGCAAAAAAACTCCTGTTATTTCGTGCCGACGGTTGCAGGTTTCATCCGCGCGGCAATGGCGCGGTTCATCCATTCATAGATAGCCACAAATACTGAAATAAACAGCACGTCGCCGGCCAATGTATTTCTGAAAAACGGAATCGCCATGACGTAGCATTGAATCAAACCGGTCATGTCTTTGGTGTACGTATCGTAAGCGAGCCACGTGGCAAAATTGGTGAATACAAAAAAGATCACGGCCGACGCGATCGTACCGCCCAGCGTACGAACGATAAATTTCGATGTGTGGCTGCGTTCATTCTTAATCCATGAACCGATCAAGGCGCTCGAAGCAATGCACGCGTATATAACCGGCGTCACGATCCAATCCATACCCAGAACACTGTCCGCTACGATCATCGAAAGCAGCGGCAAAGCGATCGCGTATTTTTTATTCAAATACATTCCTCCGAAGATCGCCGTCGCGCACACCGGCGTGAAGTTCCATGGATGCGGCAATAAACGGTAAAACGCAATTAAAAGAACTACAAACACTGTCGGAACGTAAGCGAGCCATTTTTCGGTACGCATGGATTTTCCTCCCATAAGGTTTTAATGTATGTGAACGATTGTATTTTCCAAATGACCGTAGCGCTTTCGGCTTTCAGGCTGCAAAATATAGGATAAGATTTCTACACTGTCAACAATTCTCGGGCCGGAGCGGTTGAAGAAATAGTGACCGTCCGTTATGTAAACGCGCCTGTCCTGCACGGCTTTCAGTAAATGCCACCATGGCTTTTCTTTGAGCGGCATCCATTCACGCAACGAGCGCTCGATGGTAAATCCGCAAGGCGCAATCACTATCACGTCCGGATTCGCTTCGATTAAAAAATCGGCTTCAATAAATTCGGAATGATGCCCCGCTTGACCGCCTGCCGGAATTCCTCCGGCCAGATCGATCATTTCGGGAATCCAGTTGCCGCCGATCATCATCGGATCGATCCATTCGATGAACGCGACTGTTGGCTTCGCTATCCCTTGGGCAAATTGCCTGACGATACCCAAACGTTTTTGAATGTTGGCAAGAATGCTTTCCGCACGCTCTTCCGCATTCAATGCCAGACCAAGTTGTTTGATTTCCTGAAAAATATCGGCCAGCGTCATCGGGTTCAGCGCCAATATTTTAATATCCGATCTTTGAAGTTCCTGAACGGCTTGCACAACGTCGTTGAACGAAACTGCACACACTTCACATTGTTTTTGCGTAATGATCACATCCGGATCGAGTTGCTTCAGCCGATCGGTTTTAATACGATAAACGCTGCCGGATTGACGCACCGTTTCGCGCACTTGCCGGTCAATTTCTGCGCCGGACGCGTTGGAATCGATTTTGGATTCAGTCACAATGGGAAGCGTCCGTACGTCTGCCGGATAATCACATCCGTGAGAAACAGCTACCAGATTATCACGCAATCCTAACGCACAAACCATTTCCGTCGCGCAGGATAAAAGCGAAGCGATTTTCAGATGAGATATCATCAATTTTCTTCATTTCTAAAAATAATCGCCGTCGGAAATTCGCCGACATTTTCTTCATCAATTTTTTCAAAAGCGGGACTAAATATTAAAAACTTCCCAAGCAACGCCGGCGTCGTCGCATACACGTTGCGATCGTCGCCGTTTTCATTGACGGCAACCTGGTAATAATTACCGTCGATCGTATCCGTCAGCGTCAACGCAGCCGGATCGAAAACCTGGATCATACCGGTATAGCCGCTGATAAAAAATCCCTGATCCTCTCTCAACGCCATCCGCGACGGATAGATTGTATCCGTTACGGCGCCTCGCGTGATCGTAACGAGCGAATCGAGCAATTGATTGTTCGATGCATTGATCACAAAAATTCCGCCCGGAACTTTTGGATCGGCAAATTCGTTGCCGTTGCACGCCACATAAATTTTATTGTCCAATTGAGCGAGTCTCATCGGCCCGTAGCCGACACGGATATTTTGTAACACTTGATCAGTCGCCGTATTGATTACGGAAATCGTGTTGTCGTACCCGAAACCGGAATTGGCCACATACGCGAGATCATTCACCACCACGATGCCTTCAGGAAACGAACCGACCGTGATGGAATCGACGATCGATAAAGTTGCCAAATCCAAAATTTTTACAGTCCCGTCCCAGCTTGAAATGTACGCGCGGTTGCCGGAAACTTCTTTGATAAAACGCGGCTGCGCCGTCGGAATGTCTTTGATCTTGATAAATGAATTAAGGCTGACGATCCGAACCTGATTTGAATTATTGGCGACAATTACTGCAATCGTATCTTTGATCAGCATATCCTGCAACACGTCGCCGCCGGTCACGCCGTTAGCGTTAAGAAATAAATTATTGGTCATGCCTTGCCCGGTGATATCGTAATAAGAAACGTCGCCGGTATTGCTGTTAAAATTACCTTCATTGACGATAAAAATTCCCAGTGTCGTAATATTGTTCGCTCCGCCGTTGCCGGTATCTTCTGAACAAGACTGAAACGCAATGGCCGTAATAATCCCTATAAGCACCTTTAACGAATTCATGCTTTCTCCTGTGTGTTACTGATTTTTTAAATTAACGTCCGGCACGCGCCCCGTTTGATTGCACCCGGGCGCACACCGAAGGGTGCTGTGTATTTACATATCCGATCGGATCAATGCGTTATCGCTATAGAAAAATACCATTCACGCGCAACGGTTGGAAATAAACTCACCGGCTCAAAATACGCGTCAAAAAGATTTTTTACATCGACGCGGAGATTCGTACGAATATTGTTGATTCGAAAAGTATACCCGAAACCGGCATCCGTAACCCAATACGGTTTGAGCACGAGCGTATTTTGTAAATTGGCAAAACGTTCGCTGACATAGCGCGTCGTTTCCGTCACGGTCCATGAACCTTGTGTAAAAATATGACTCATTTTAAAACTGTAGAGCGGTTGATACCGCGCGCGGTAATCGCGATCCGGTTCGCTCTGATCGACGGCACGATTCTTTGTGTAGTTGATTTCGCTCCTCCAGAAATTTTTGAACACATACGTTGCCATACATTCATATCCTTGCGATACTGTTTTCGCCTGGTTGATCGGCGTGACCGGATTGGATACGAGCCACACGATCTGATCGCGCGTGCGAATTCTGAAAACGTTTAAATCCAATTGCATCGAACCAATCGGCGTTTCTGCTCCATACGTGACGCCGGCATCTATTGAAAACGAACGCTCAGGTTTGATCGACTCGTTGCCGATCGCGCCGTCGCCGCGCCAAAAACGTTCATTAAAAGTCGGTACGCGAAAATTTTTTCCGGCCGACGCGCGAATCGCGTAATACGTTTTACCGTCGCGTTTCAAACCGTTGAAACCGATCTTCGGACTCCAGGCCGTCCCATAGAGCGAATAATGATCGACGCGGACCGATGGAAATATCAGAACCTGATCCAGCCATCTCACGCCGGGTTTCCAACGAATTTCATCGCCTGCAAAAG
>JABWBZ010000183.1 GCA_013359335.1 bacterium | reverse complement strand
ACGATGCCCGCGCCTCTTTCTGTGCTGATCTTCAAAGTCTGCAGAATATCCGCCAGCGCGGGATCCTGCGTTTTTTTCATCAAAACGTAGACGGCCATCTGGATCGGGGTGAGAATATTATTGAGATCATGCGCGATGCCGCTGGCAAGGAAGCCGACGCTTTCCATCCGTTGAGCGAGCAGGAATTGCTGCTCGAGACGTTTTTTTTCGGTGATATCCGTATTGATGATCAGGTAAGATTTTCGCTTTCCATTCTCATCGCGTATCGTATTCCACCGGCTCTGGACGGTGATTTCTTTATTGTCTTTAGTGAGTTTTCGCAATTCGCCCGACCATTCGCCGGATTTGGCGGCGGTTTCCGATGCGCCGAGGTAAGAAATGTCTTCGGGGTTGCGGAACAAAACTGAATTGCTTTTTCCGATGATTTCTTCCGGCGTCCATCCGTACATTTTCTCCGCGCCTTTATTCCAATAAATGATGTTTTGATCCAAGTCGAGCATATAGATGGCGTCTTGCGTGATATCCAATAAAGCCGCCTGTTCGCGGATTTTTTCTTCGGACCGCCGGATTTCGGTCATGTCCATGATCGAGCCGATGAATCGTACGGCCCGGTCTTCGGCGTCTTTGACGACATGCGCACGATCAAGGACATTGGCATAACTGCCGTCGGCGCGACGGAAGCGGTATTCCCCGGACCATGCGTCTTTACCGCTTTGCGTAAACGTTTCGAAACTTTCGGTCACCCGTTTGCAGTCGTCCGGATGGATGAGTTCTTTCCACCATTCATAGGAGGTGAGCGATTCGGGATAGCCGAAAACTTTTGCAAGATTGACGTTGTACCATATCTGCTGTGTCGCTACGTCCATGTCCCAGATGACGTCGTTGGTCGCTTTGGATGCGATGTAAAAGCGCTCTTCACTCGCGCGCAGCGTTTGTTCGGCTTTTTTCTTTTCCGTGATATCGCGAATGGTCATGGCAATGCCGTCGGATAACGGAATCATTTGCCGGTACCAGTACCGGTCGGGCCGGTTCTGAGCGCGTATGACCAACTCTTCTTCGGCGGGTTCGCACGATTCGTACACTCGGATCAAATCCTCACGATTAGCGACCATATCCGGAAGATGGTCCATGGTATGGCCGATCATTTCGCGGCGTAGTTTTCCGAGCAATTCCACCATGCGGTCGTTTAGATCGATCATCTTGAAATCCGAGGCCATTTGGTTGTGGTCAAAAACGCATTCGAAAAGCGCAAAGGCATCCAGACTGCCTTCAGCGGCCGCGCGGAAACGCTCTTCGCTTTTTCGCAATGCTTCTTCCGATTGTTTTTGTTGGGTAATATTGCGGCTCAAAACACCGGCGCCCGTCACTACGCCGTCATTAAAAATCGGGTTGAACGTGACGTCAAATTCGTGCCACTCGTTATTAAAAAGAATTGAGGTTTGGATCGAAAAGCGTTCACCGGTGAAAGCGCGGTCGTACAGTTGTTTCCAATACAGGGAATCTTCTTCAGAAAAAACTTCATCGATGCGGATTCCGATAACCGGTTTGTGTCCGTTATATTTATAAACTTCTTCGGCAAAAAACGGGTTGAACGCAACAAAGCGATAATCGCGGTCGACCGACCAGATAGCCGCCACGTCGTTGTCGATCAGCGCAGCAATATTAGCTTCCGAGCGGCGCAGAGCTTCTTCCGTGCGCATCAATTGCGTGATATCCTGATTCACGCCGATCGCGCCGATGATGCGTCCTTCGGAATTTTTAATCGGTTCGGCTGAATTCAGAATCGTCCGGTGAATGCCGTCGAATCCTTCGATGTCGATAATTTCATTGAGCGTGAGTTCGCCGCGTTTGATGGCGCGCGCAAGAGCCCATTCGTGAGCTTCAATGGGTTTGCTGGAATGATGGAACCGGCCTTTATATTCATCGTACCGGTCGATCCCGACGTATTTGGCGCCGCCCCAGATACGCTGGCCGGCCTGATTGCCCATGAGGATCATACCGTTTTCATCGGTCAGCCATACGCCCACCGGAAGCATTTCGAGAATGAGGCTAAGGAGTTCCCTGTTTTGGCGGAGATGTTCTTCCGTGGTTTTGCGGTCGGTGATGTCCTGCACGATACCGAGCATTTTGACGGGATGTCCGTCGTCGTCGCAGATGATTTGGGCTCGTTCGTGTACCCAGCGGACGGATCCGTTTTTCAGGACAACGCGGTGATCGACTTCGTACGGCGTTTGATTGGCCGTAGCCGCGATGCTGGCATCTTTGACTTTTTGAATGTCGTCCGGGTGAACAAATTTAAAAAATGTTTCAACACGCCCGTCGAATTCTTCTTCGTTCAGGTTGAAAATTTTAAAAATTTCTTTTGACCAGATCAGTTTGCCGTTGAAGTTGACGTCGGAAATCCAACTGCCCATTTGCGCAACGGATTGCGCTTTTTGAAGCAGGGTCTGGCTTTCGATTAATTCGTATTCAATCCGCTTGCGGTCGGAAATATCCCGGATAATCGCAACGGAGCCGACCACACTGCCGTCAGCATCGCGCAGCGGCGCGCCTGAAATCTCCGCCCACAAGAGTTCGCCGTTTCTGGTTTTCATCCGGATTTCATACCGGTCGGCGATTCCGCGTTCGCGCTCGATATTTTTTCGCTGCATGAACTCCCAGTCTTCCGGAAGTAAAAAAAGTTCGCTCATATTCCGGCCCAGCACTTCGTTTTCATCGTATCCGAAAGTGGACAGGAAAGTGGGGTTGACAAATTGAATAGTATTGTCGTTGTCCGCCTGCAAAACGCCGTCGTGCATGGCGCCGAGCAGCGAACGGTATTCCATTTCTTTTTTGAGGATGGAAGTTTGCAAAGCCTGGCGTTCGGTGATGTCGGTATGAATAATAACCGTCGCATCATCGGAATTTTCCAAAGGCGTGACGGTCATATTGAACCAACGCTGAATGCCGGGAGAACTGCATTCATATTCCATCGTAAAAAATGAGCGTTCACGCCGAACGACCGATTCAATCCCGTCGAGCGCTTTCGCGGCTACCGTGTCGCCGCCATTAGCCGCCTTGCGGCAGGCGTCGAAATAATTGGATTCGATATGTGGATTGTTGATGGCGGCATTTTCCTTTGCAAAATTTTTCCATGCGTGATTGACCATCAGAATGGAGCCACGGGCGTCGATAACGGCGACATGCGACGTGAGTGAATTCAAGATCGCCTCGCCGAATTGCTGTTTCCGCCGTTCGCGCCTGCGGCCGATGACTTCATCCAGCGCTTTGAGCAGCGCCTCTGGCGCCGCTTCGCCGGCGCGAATCGCCGTCACATTTTCAATGATAAGTGTCGGATCGGTGTCATCGTCGGTAAGAAGTACGACGGGGATCTGTCGCGCATACATTTCCAAATGATACCGCATCAGGCTGTGGCGGAATCCTTTCGTATCCAGTACCATGGCATCAAACATCCCGTGATTTAAATTTTCAGAAATGTCAGGAATCGAATGTTTGACGGTAACGTTCCACTGAAACGTGTCCGGAAGAAAATGGTCATTCCGGTGTGCGCCGTTTTGGATCAGCAATATATTGACTGGAGATTTCATATTATTTCTTCATTTTGTACGCGGTGAATCGACCGCCAGAATGCATCGAACGACTGGATTGTTAAGATTAGTTTGCTCAATTGGTTGCGGCTGACAAAATGGCAATTGGAACAGACATCAACATTGGAAATCTCCGGAGTATCCGAGTCGCCGCAGAAAATGACCACCGGAAGCTTGTGGAGTCTTTTGTAATTTTTGATTGAAAGAAGCAAATCCAGTCCGTGATTGTCCCACATGTGCTTGCCGAATACAATCATATCCGGCAATTCTTCACCGGCAAAACCTCCCGTGTTTTCGATATAGGCAACGGCCTCATCGGGCGATGGCAGAATGAGAAGCCGGTTGGAAATAAAATCGACGTCCAATGTTTCCATGATCGTTCTGATTTCGGCCGGATCGTCGCTGATCACAGCCATGCAAAATACGTTACTCATACGGCCTCGTCGATCGGTGTGGTTTCAAAAATTTCACGGATGCGGTCGTATTCCTTCGATTTATCCAAAAAATAATCCGCACCCAAGTTTTTGCATTTATGTTCATATTGCGCGTACGCATAGTTGGTCAGCATGATCACGCGCACTAGCGGAGCAATCGATTTGATCCGCGCGAGCAGATCGATGCCGCTGCCGTCGGGGAGGTGAATATCGAGGATGACCGCGTCCGGCCGGATGCGATCGAACGAGGCGCTGCCTTGGTCCCGGTTTTGTGCTTCATAGACGATGCAGTCCGGCAGCGCTTCTTCGACCATGATTTTCAGCCTTTCGCGTACGATCGGCGAATCGTCAACGAGCAGGATTTTAGAAACGGTTTTCATGCGTGTCCATTCATAAAAATTCACGATGAATATACCGTTAACGTACTGTGCGGGGTATAGGGATTAGCCTGAAAATCGTGTAGGGGAAAACTGACAGAGATCGATTTCTAATTCATCTTCCAAAAGTCTTTGAAAGGAATACGCGTTCTCTTTTTTTCGCTTTCTTTTTTCAAAAGCCTGTCCCGTTCATCGAGAAGCTCGGCGATTTCCCGTATTTTCTTGCCTTCCAAACGAAAAAAAATTACGCTAATGATCACATCGATGATTAAAAAAAATAGTAAAACAAAGGTTGTGATATCGAACCAAGAAATCATGAGACCCCCCTATAAGTTTTGGTAGTGTTAAGTTTTCTTAATTCACTGGCAGCCAGAGGTTGACAGGGCTGCCATTACTCCTTATTCGAGTACCCACACCGGAGAACGTTGAGACCGGTAGCTTTTTTATCTAAAATTTCTCAGGGCGCTCTGCGTGCTCTGGTGTTAAGAATTTGTTTTCATATTTATCATCACCTCCTTTTAGGTTATTCACATCGGAGGATACAGAGACCACAGAGTTTTTTTGGTTTTGAATTTCTCAGCCTGCCTGCGCTCTGGTGTTGATGGATTTTCTATATTATAAGACTCCATAAGTGGAATTTTTCCATAAAAAACTTCTCACGGAGCCTGTATAATAGTACAGGAAAACGATTTTTTTATTCAAATTTTAGATTAAGTGATAGTGGATGACATATTGAACGATCTCGGCATTCGTCGAAAGCTGCATTTTTTCTAGAATGCGGGTGCGGTAGGTAGTGATGGTTTTGGGCGACAGAGAAAGTTCCTCGCCAATGGATTTGAGGGACTGGCCTTTGGCAATAAGCTTCATAATTTGAAATTCACGATCGGAAAGACGTTCATGCGGGAGAAGATCGGTATTAAAATCGCGGGCAATTTTTTCGGCAATGGCGGCGCTGATGTATTTGCCGCCGTTGTAAATTTTGCGGATGGCGCGGATCAATTCGTCCGGCGCGCTTTCTTTGGTAAGATAGCCGGCAGCTCCGGCGCGCAGAACGCGGATGGCAAATTCATTTTCGGAATGCATGCTGAGTACGAGTACGGGCAATTTGGGATACAGTTTTTTCAGATCATGCAGGATATCAAGCCCCGATCGGCCGGGCATCGTGAGGTCGAGCACGAGCACATCCCATTGGCCTGCGCTCAAGCGCTCTAGCGCTTCTTGCCCTGTGGCCGCTTCGCCGCCGACTTTGATGTCGGACGTTTCATCCAAAATCTGTTTCAAACCTTTGCGGACGTAGGGATGATCGTCGGCGATCAGAATGCGGATCATGCCGATACCTCCATGGGAAGCGTCAACGTAACGGTGGCGCCGGCGCCGCTTCCGGCGATATCCAATTTTCCTCCGGCAATCACGGCGCGTTCACGCATGCCGGCAAGCCCAAGCGCAGAGGGGCTTTGCAAGGCTTCTTGTGAAATGCCGCGGCCATTGTCCGCCACCGTCAGAGTCAATCGTGAACCATCGGCTTTCAAACTTATTCGTACCCGTGTCGCACCGGAATGCCGGACGATATTGGTCAACGTTTCCTGAAAGATGCGAAAAACGGCGGTTGACTTGTTGAGATCCAGCGGGATGTCGTCTTTGGGCAGTTCAACCTCGCAAGCCATTCCGCTTCTTTTGCGGAATTCATCCGTCTGCCATTCGATGGCGGCCGCCAGGCCGAGATTGTCGAGTACGGCCGGCCGTAAATCCGATGAAATCCGGCGGACCAGCGTGATCGTATCGTCGATCAATCCCGACATTGATTGAAGTTTTTCCGTAAGAGTATGATCCGGAGAGTGCCGCTCGATCCATGAGAGATCCATTTTCAATCCGGTCAGCGCTTGCCCGAGTTGATCGTGAATTTCCCGTGCAATGGCCGTACGTTCTTTTTCGATTGCCGTTTGCAGGTACGCGTGCAATTTACGTAATTGTTCGCTGTGCCGGAGCAATTGTTCTTCGGCCTCGCGTTTGTCTTTCTCGACGCGGTAACGTTCGATCGCGCTGCGTACGGCGAGCGGAAGGCGGTCGAGGCGGTCTTTGATCAGGTAATCCGCCGCGCCGGCTTTCATGCAATTGACGGCCGTTTCTTCATTGATCGATCCGGTCACAACGATGAAAGGCGTGTGGCTGCGATGCTTCTGAACAAGCAGCAGCGCCGTCATGCCGTCGAAATCAGGCAACGTGTAATCGGATAAAACGATATCCGGATTCCATGCGTGCAGGTGATGCAGAAATTGTTCCTCCGTCTCGACGCGAACCGAATCGTAACGGATCGCGCCTTTAGCCAGTTCGTACCGGATCAATTCATAATCCGTCGCCGAGTCTTCGACGATAAGAATTTTTAATGGTGACATAAAAACGAGTTTTTGATTCCATTGGCAGCAACCTTAAATACTGCGTTTGATTAAGTCCGCTCATTGAGCGCGTCGAAATGAGCGGCCAACGTCCAAATCCGTTTTTCGAACAGATTTCTCGTCGTTTCACTTCTCGAAATGACGGTTTGAAAGGCGTATGCACGGCAATTCATATTCTATAAAATATGCTGAACCAAGTTCAGCATGACACAGCGTCGTTTCAGTTCCAGAGCCGTCACGCCGAACTTGG
>JABWBZ010000182.1 GCA_013359335.1 bacterium | reverse complement strand
GGTCGAATCGATCGCACCCGTAGCGACGAATAATGAGTATGCAATCAATGTCGCTCTTGCATCGGAGAATAGGACTACCTATCACAAAACCATTACTTTCACGGAGGGCATGCAAGGCACGGCTGAAATTATCACCGATGACCTGAGATTGCTCGAGAGAATTTTTTATCAAATGAGAGCGTTAATAGAAAATTAATCAGAGGAGCGTCGCCATCTCTTCACAAATTTTATTATACAAAAACAATCCTTCGGTAGTGAGCCCGGGTAAACCCATTTTGACGGGTTTTGATTTTTTCACATCCTTCTCAGCCAAACTTTATTAAACTTCCTCACCGAGCTGGAATGCAATTGAAAGTCCATGACATTTTCCTGCATGGGGACGATCGTCACGGAATGAGCGATGGTGAACCACGGTAAATCTTTATTAAAAATTTCGCACGCTTTTTTGTAAATATTGCTGCGCTCGACCGGATCGGCAGTTGCTTTGCCTTTGAGGATCAATTGATGCATAGTCTCGCCGGTGTAAAAAGCGGCGTTAGTAGAAGGTTTGCGTTCGGCGATGTTTTTATCAAGAAGCGGGTAAAAGAAAAAATGCGGATCGGGCGCATCGCCAACCCAGCCCGCTATCGCCAGATCGTGTTCACCATTGCCGCGGCGGCGGAGAAATTCCTCCCACGGATACATGACGATATCCGTTTCGATTCCTACCGCTTTAAGATCGGCCTGGATTATTTCCGCCGCCAGTTTGCCATTAGGCATGTACTCGCGCACGATCGGCATCGCCCACAAGGAACATTTAAAACCGTTCGGCAATCCTGCGTCGGCGAGTAACTGCCTGGCTTTGGCTGGATCGTACAGCGTAAATCGAATTTCTTCATTGTATCCGAGTACGCTGGGAGGAATCGGATTTTTCGCAGACCGGCCGAGTTGTGCGAAAACTTTTTCGACTAATTTATCCCGATCGATTGCCAGCACGATAGCCTCACGCACTTTCGGATTGTCAAACGGTTTTTTACTCATGTTCATAGCCAGATACGAAATATTTAATCCGGGTTGCTTGGAATATTTGATACTGGCTGTATTTTCAATTTCAGCAATATCGGATTGATCCGGAACGCCCATCATGTTGATCGCGCCGGTTTTCAGCATTTGCCATCGCTGCCTCGCATCGGGAATCGGTTTGAAAATCAGCGTATCGACAAAAGGCCGTCCGCCCCAAAACTGATCGTTAGCTACGGTGACCACATTCCCGCTGGCGTCCCATTCGACGAAACGAAATGCGCCGGTGCCGACCGGATTGTATGAAAAATCTTTGCCGTATTTTTTCAGCGCGTCCGGGCTGACGATCCCGAGAAAATTAAGCGTTAAAATATTTAAAAACGTTGCATCCGGTTCGTTTAAATCAAATTCGACCGTCGAATCGTTGACTGCGCGAATGGACTTGATAATTCTGTCCATATTAAAATTTTTCCAGTAATCGTAATTAAGATCTTTGAAATGAGAAGGATGCTTGGGATCGCGCTGCCTATCAAAATTATACACGACGGCATCCGCATTGAACGGCGTTCCGTCGTGAAACGTCACGCCTGTTCTCAGATTGAACGTGTACGTTTTGCCGTCATCCGAAACTTTCCATGATTTCGCCAAAGCCGGATCGATGGCGACTTTACCGGCGCGTTGTTCGACTAAGCCGTCAAAAATATTGACGACAATGATCGACGACTCGGTTTCGCGCGTAAACGCAGGATCGAGCGTGAGCGGCGGCCCGTTTTTTCCGTAAATAATCGTTCCGCCGTACTGCGGCTTCGATGTGTCAATAGCTCCGTTCGTACGCTGATTGGATTTTCCGCAAGACATTAACACCAGCAAAATACCGGCAGCCAGCCACGGCCAATGTTGAAATCGTTTCATGATTTTTTCCTTTGTGTGTATCTAAACGATTCGGTGCAATTTATTTGATATCATTTCAAAAAAAACATTGAATGGCCGGCTGCAATACCGTTATCTCTTAAACCAGACTTTGTCGAACTTTCTGACGGAACTGGCATGCATGAGATAATTCATAACATTGTCGCGCATCGGCAATACGGCCACCGCGTGATCGATGGTAAACCACGGCAGGTCGCGATTAAAAACTTCGCACGCTTTTTTATAAATATTGCTTCGTTCGAGCGGATCGAATGTTTCTTTGCCTTTGACGATCAATTCATGCATTTCCTCGCTCTTGTAAAACGCCGCGTTATTCGATGGACGCTGTTCCGCGCTGGATTTGTCAAGGAGCGGATAGAAAAAGAAATGCGGATCGGGCACGTCGCCGACCCAACCGGAAATAATCAGTTCATGTTCGCCATTGCCGCGGCGCGCCAGATATTCCTGAAAATTCGGAATAAGAATTTCCGTTTCAATCCCAACCGCTTTCAGATCGGCCTGAATGATCTCAGCGGCAAGTTTTCCGTTCGGCATGTATTCACGCGTAACGGGCAGCGTCCATAAAGCGCATTTAAATCCATTCGGAAAACCCGCTTCGGCCAGAAGTTGTCTGGCTTTATCAGGATCAAACGGCGTAAAACGAATTTCGTCGTTGTGTCCGAGCAAATTCGGCGGAATGGGATTTTTCGCGGGGCGGCCCATTTGCGAGAGAACGGTTTTGACGAGTTTCTCCCGGTCGATCGCATAGACGATCGCTTGCCGTACTCTAAGATCATTGAACGGTTTTTTGTTCATGTTCATCGCCATGTAAGCGACGTTAACGCCGGGTTGCTGCGACACTTTCACGCCGGCGGTATTTTGAATCTCGTCGATATCGGCCTGATCCGGTACGCTCATCATGCTGACCGTGCCGGTTTTAAGCGCTTGCCAGCGCTGGCGCGCATCCGGAATGGGTTTGAAAATCAACGTGTCGACGTACGGCCTTCCGTTCCAATAATTTTCGTTGGCGACGGTCACTACGCTGCCGTCATCATTCCAACTGACAAATTTAAACGCGCCCGTTCCGACCGGATTCCGATAAGCATCGGCGCCGTATTTGGTCATGGCGTCCGGACTGACGATCTGCAAAAAATTCATCGATAAAATATTTAAAAACGTCGCGTCCGGACTCGTCAGATTGAATTCAACCGTAGAATCGTTCAGGGCTTTGATGCTCTTGATGATATTGTCCATGTTAAAACTGCGCCAAAAATCAAAGTCGGCTTTGCCGTGAAAGGGATGTTTCGGATCGCCCTGGCGTTGGAATGAGAATAAAACCGCATCGGCATTAAACGCCGAACCGTCGTGGAAAGTAACGCCTGTGCGCAGATGAAACGTGTACGTTTTACCGTCTTTTGAAATTTCCCACGATTTGGCAAGGCACGGATCGATGGCGATTTTGCCCGCGCGTTGCTGCACCAGCGCATCGAAAATATTATCGACGACGACGGTCGATTCCGTTTCTTTAGTCAACGCCGGATCCAATGTAAGCGGAGGGCCGTTTTTCGCGTAGATAAACGTGCCGCCATATTGAGGTTTCAATTCATCGGAAGATGCTTCCGTTCGTTGATCCGATTTTCCGCATCCGAGTAAGAGTATCATCGCACCAACGACAAGCCATGAGACAGGGGTAAGGGTTTTCATCTGCTTATCCTTTGTGAGTTTAAGATAGGGTTTACTCCATTATTTTTTCAGCCATCATTTATTGAATTTTCTGACTGACGTGGAATGCAATTGGAATTCCATGACGGTTTCTTTCATCGTAACCACCGTTACTGAGTGTGCGAGGGTACACCACGGCAGATCGCGATTGAATACTTCGCAGGTTTTTTTTGTACGCATTGCTCCGCTCCATTACGCCGGAGCGGAGATGAAACGTATATATGGTCGCGTCTTTGAAAATTTCCCAGGGAATGGGCAGGGCCGGAATCGATGGCCGTTTTACCGGCGCGATGCGCACCAGGCCATCGAATAGATTGGCCAGCACGACCGACGATTCGGTTTCTTTCGGAAGGGCGGGGTCAAGCGTCAATGGATGGCCGCTTTTTGCGTAAATCAACGTACCGCCGTATAGAGGTTTTGCGTCGCCGGATAAATCTTTTTTATCGGATTTTCCGCACGCCGTCAAAACCGGGCAGCACGCCAGAGTCAGAAGATAACGCATGATGCATCTCGTGTGTTGTGTGACGCAGCATCATGACAGGATCATGTCACTGCGTTGCCGGGATATTTTTTGTCATTCAGTTTTTTTTCAGTTTAATATTAAATTTTTCTTTTTTTCTTATTTTACTTATTAAGCCAGACGTGATTGAATTTCCGAGCGTAACTGGCGTACGGCTGAAAATTCATGACGTACGACTGCATCGGTACGATCACGAGAGAATGCGCGATGATAAACCACGGCAAGTCTTTGTTAAAAACGGCGCAGGCATCGCGGTAAATTTTTGCCCGTTCGATCTGATCGGAAGTGGTTTTGCCTTTCGTAATTAAACGATACATCTCATCGGATTTATAAAAAGCAATATTGTTGGACGGATATATTTCAGCAACTTTTTTATCGAGCAGAGTAAAAAAATTATCCGGATCCGGAATGTCGGCGATCCAGCCCATTACGGCCAAGTCGTGTTCACCCCGGTAAATGCGTTCGAGATAATCGTTCCATGGATACGTAACGATTTCGGTTTCCACGCCGATTTGTTTCAAATCATTTTGAATCAACGCCGCCGTTTTTTGTCCGTCGGGCATATATTCACGGGAAATTGGCATCGTCCAAAGCTTTAATTTCAGTCCATCGGCATAACCGGCTTCCGCTAAAAATTTTTTCGCTTTTTCCGGATCGTACGGCGTCGGGCGGATTTCATCATTGTATCCCAAAATCATCGGCGGAATCGGATTTTTAGCAGGACGGCCGAATTCGCCATAAACTTCGCTCACGAGTTTTTCACGATTGATACCGTAGACGATCGCCTGCCGTACGCGCAAATCGCTGAACAATTTTTTGTTCATATTCATGGCAAGATAGGCGATGTTGACGCCCGGCTGTTTGAACGTCTTGAACTTCGGATCTTTTTCGATTTCCTTCATGCGCTCCGGTCCGGGCGATTCGATCATGTCGAATTCACCGCTTATCAGTTTCTGATAACGCTCTTCATGTTGATCGACGGCCTTAAAAACGAGTTTGTCCAAGTAAGGTTTCCCGTCCCAGTATTCTGCGTTCGCTTCCAGGTTCAATGTGCCATCCGAATCCCATTTGACAAATTTGAATGCGCCGGTGCCGACCGGATTTTGCGCAAAATTTTCGCCGTACTTTTCCATGGCGGTCGGGCTCACAATCGCCGTAAACAGCATACTCAGAATATACAGGAATGTTGCGTTCGGTTCGCGCAGCGTAAAAACTACCGTCGAATCGTCCGTTGCTTTGATATCGTTGATAATGTCATTCATGCCGAAGTTTTTCCAGTATTCGAATTTGTCGGCGGGACGATGATGCGGATGTTTGATGTCGCGCTGGCGGTCGAAACTGAACAGCACGGCTTGGGCATTAAAAGGAGTGCCGTCATGGAAATTTACTCCCGAACGCAAATGAAAGGTATACGTCAGTCCGTCTTTCGAAATATCCCACGAACGCGCCAGCGCCGGCGCAATGCCGGTCGTTCCGAGCTTCAACTGAACCAACGGATCGAAAATATTGTCGCATGGAATCGTTGACTCCGTTTCCGCCGTCAGCGCCGGATCCAACGTCGCGGGAGGATTGTTCTTGGCGTACACGAGCGTCCCGCCGTATTTAGGTTTCAATTCATCTTCATTTTTAGCGGTGTCGCCGGATTTTCCGCACCCCATAGCCAGAAACAGCGTTAACCAAACCGCGTATCCGTAGTGTTTGATCTGCATGATGGACTCTCCCCTTCAATGATGATTCGTGTTAATTGGAAATAAATGTAATGAAAAACCTATGAAGCGTATTGTATCATATACGGCGATAATTGACTGGCCATGTCGAAGCGAATGCGCGCGTAATCGAGAATCTCATGATTTTCAATCGCCTGTTCTTTGAGGCCGTCCGCGGCAATCACGTATTTATTGGTAGCGAGCGCTTCCTTGATAAACGCCATCGAACTGAACGTTTCGGCGACAATGCTCTGCAGGGTAATGGCGTAAAACACACGGTATAACGTTGCTTTGTCTAAACTCAAAACTTCTTTACGCGCGGGTTCGAGATAATCGGGAAATTTATCCGGTACGATCGTGTATGTTTTTTCGGCTTCTTCGCCCGTTTCAGGATCGATCATCGGTTTGCCCGATTTGTCTTTTTTAATGACTTTCACGTCGACTTTTCCGTAATGGCCTTCAAAACAATCCCGGCAGATCGCATCCAGCGGCAAAGGCTCGCGCGAGGCCTGAAGCCCGAGATCGCATTTCAATCGCTCGACCAATTGTTTGATCCCAAGCTCAACTTTGAGTTCGTTGCTCCGAAGTTTTGTCGAACTGTAACTCAGGAGCGCAATCGCTTCGTCGCTGAGCCGATTGATTTTTTGCAGATTTTGAAGTTCCTCTTTGCTGATCTGATTGATGAAAGAAAGCAATTGCTCGCGCGATTCGACTTGCTTGCGAAGCGTGTGTACGTCGATATTTTCCCGGGCTTCTTTATATTCATATTGCTCGAGAATGCGCTTCGCGTCGATGTTTTTGATGCTGCGCAAAAGCTCGTTTTGCGTCATTTTGATCAATGCGCGTTTGCCGGTGCGTTTTAATTCATACACTTCCATATCCCAGCCGGACGCCAGAAATTGCGCGATGAGAATGCTGCGGATTTTTTCGTATTTCGCATAATACGCTACGGGAAATTCGTCGCGGCTTTCCATGTCGCGTTTGGCGTGTTCTTCTTCATCGCTCAAGAGATCGAGGAATTTATCGTCGACGATTTTGTACACTTTGCCGCGCAGATCCATCCGCGCCGCGTCCAATTCCTTATCGTGGTCGGTCTTGGCGAGAATATAATCGAACAACACTTCTTCATCGATCAGCCGTAGCGATAGTTGCAATTCGCGGTTATTGATCACGTGATACAGAATGATCCATTGCTCGTCTAACGGCCGGTCTTTGAGAGGCGTTCGTTTTTCTTTTTCAGGTACTTC
>JABWBZ010000181.1 GCA_013359335.1 bacterium | reverse complement strand
CGGCAACGACGGCGGCGTGTACGAAACGTGGGATCAGGGCCAAACATGGGACTTCAAAAGCAATATGAACCTGGCCGAAATTTATAAAATTTCGACGGACAACGCTTTGCCGTTTTACAACGTCTATGCCGGCACGCAGGACAATAACAGTTTCACCGGCCCTTCGCGCACGATCAATAGCGGCGGCATTACCAACCAGGACTGGCTTTTCACGCTGGGCGGCGACGGATTTGAAACGCAGGCCGATTGGAAAAACCCGGATTTGCTCTACGTTCAATCGCAATTCGGCGGGCTGGTTCGCTTCGACAGGAAGACGCGCGAGCAATTGTATATCAAACCGATCGACACCGCCGACGCCGGTTACCGTTTCGACTGGGATTCTCCGCTGCTGATCTCGAGTCATGATAACAAACGTTTGTATTTCGGCGCGCACAAAATTTTCCGCACCGACGACCAGGGCCATACATGGACGATCATCAGCGGCGATCTTACGCGCGGCGTTCCGCAAAAAATTCTTAAAATGCAGGGCAAATTCTGGAGCTACGACGAATACGCGTCCAAAGGCTCGATGGCCCAACTCACTGCGATCGCGGAATCCCCGCTCGATCAGAATATTTTGTACGCAGGCTCCGGAGACGGACTCATTCACTACAGCGCCGACGGCGGTAAAACGTGGACAAAAGCCTCTACGCCCGGTTTGCCGGAATATGCGCGCGTCCATAACATCGTCACATCGAATCATAATAAACTCGTGGCGTACGCGGCTTGCCATAATTTCGCCGAAGGCGATTACAAACCGTATTTAATAAAAACCACCGACGGCGGCAAAACGTGGTCGATGCTCAATGCCAATCTTCCCGCCAGAGGTTCGACGTTTTCCGTCGCGGAAGATCACGCCGATCCGAATTTACTTTTTGCCGGAACGCTTTTCGGGCTTTACGTTTCGAATACCGGCGGCAAAGACTGGGTTGCGTTTAATAACGGCCTGCCGCCCGCCGCCATCACCGACATGCAGATTCAGAAACGCGAAAACGATCTCGTCGTCGCTACGTTTGGGCGCGGCATATATATTCTCGACGACTATACGCCGCTGCGCAATATTTCCGAAACGATTGCGAAAAAAGACGCGGTGATCTTCCCGATCAAAGACGCGCAGATGTTCGTGCAGGCGTCGCCGTTCGGTTTTCCCGGAGTCGGATTCCAGGGCGCGAGCTTCTTCGCAACGCCCAATCCCGACCTCGGCGCGGTGTGCACCTACTATCTGAGAGACGATTTCAAATCGCTCAAGAAAAAAAGAAGAGACGCTGAAAAAGAAAAACAGAAAAAAGGCGAAGAAATCGAATTTCCGCCGTTCAATGTATTGCGAAAAGAAGCGGACGAATTGCCGCCGTACCTGCTTTTTACAGTGACGGATGAACAAGGCAACGTCGTGAAAAAAATCAAAACCGGCGTCAGCAAAGGCGTCAACCGCGTCGTGTGGGATTTCCGCTACAGCCCCTTTTCGCCGATCTCATTGACCCCGTTCGATAATTCCGTTCCGTGGATCACGCCCGACCTCGGCTACATGGCGCCTCCCGGAAAATACAAAGTCTCGCTGAGTAAATTCGAAAACGGACAATTTACCGAACTCGTTTCCGCGCAGGAATTTAATTGCGTCCCGCTGAATCAAGGCACCCTGCCGGTCACGGATTATAAAGCGCTCGATGCATTCAACAAAAAAACGGCTGAACTGATCCGCGCCGTAGCAAGCGCGGATGCGTATCGTGGGGAATTGGCCGAACGGATTCCGTTCCTGAAACAAGCCGTTTTCGAATCCAGTAATCTGCCGAACGACACGTATAAAACGATTCTCGCAATCGAGGATCGTTTGAAAGAACTGAACCGCCAACTCAACGGCGATCCATTGCGCAATGTGTATGAAAGTACGGGTCCGACGTCCGTGAAATCGCGCGTCGAAACGATCACGTCCAGTTTGTGGACGACGACGTCCGCGGCCACGAATACGTTTCACCATTTGTATGACGCGGCATCGGCGCAATTCGGCCCGATATTGACGTCGCTGAAATCCATCGACGCGGATATCAAACAAGTCGAAGCGACGCTGGAAAAATACGGCGCGCCGTACACGCCGAATCGCCTCCCTGACTGGAAGAAAAATTAGAATAGATTTTCTGCCAATAAAAAAACCGAATTCGCAAGGATTCGGTTTTTTTTATTACCTACGATTGCACAGATCCATTGTTAGGCCTGTATCATAAACCGCATGTTTCATCGGATGCATCGTTGGTCCTCGCCCATCGCGCGGGATTCAAACGAATATATTCCGCGATGCGATCATATGATCGTTCATTGCGAATGATATGTTCATAATAATTTCGTTGCCACAACGGCAATCGCGGCGAATTTCGCAATCGATTGATCTGCGCCGTTGTCGCGGATTTGAATCCGCGGATGATCGAGATCGTCACATAATCGTTTTGTGCTACTTCCCGATCGGTTTGACGTTTGGCCCGATCGTACGCCTTGCGGCAATAATAATCGTCGAGTTCATCCTGCATCTTCTGATACGTCGATATGTCCAGAATGACCGAGACGCGATTACCGTTATCGTCCGTGATAAATTGCTTTTTTTTGGGAGTGATCATAATTGCTCGTTGTTTTGAATGAACTCACATTGACAATGTTATATCATTCGTTTTATTTCTTCAATATCTTTCACAATTCTTTTTTCAATTTCGATGAAAACTCCGAATAACAAGACTAAAAAAAACAACCCGGTATCGGTTCATAATTCACATCTTTCTTTTTATCCGTATATCACGTGCATGGATTGACTTCCGGCCACCTTTAGTTTTCTGACTCCGGGACGCACGCTGCCTCCGTGCGCATGGATTCCGCACAACCTCAAGCCTGTCACTTCTCCTCACTCAATGCCTTCCCATAAGTTCGTCGAATGATGAGAAAAAGTGCTTAGCGACGGCAGTGGATCAAGAAACTTGACCAGCTCTTTTGTTTCGTTGCGCGCCGGTTCTTTTCCATACGTGCGTGTGATCACGATTCTTCCCGTGCTCAGATTGTAATCGTAGTTAGAGTAATTCTCTTCAATGGGGTCACCGTCCGAACTCGTGGCTCCGATGAGTTGGAAGTCACCTTTCTGGTAACGGAAAATATAGGTGAAGCCCCACCTTTCACGGCTGCCGCCGGAAAAGCTGAGCACGATCGTGCCGCGGCGGATCAGCATCGGTTGTAATGGATCGCCCATGGTGCCTCCCTCGTACTTTCCCAAAATAACGCCGTCCGCCCGATACGGTTCGGAATACCCGTCGGCCGTCTTGAAAGCAATGATCAACGATCTCGGAGGCATGGCCACGTCGCCTGTAAACTCAACGATCATCGCCACATCGTCCACCTGGTCTTTATTCAAGTCCCCGACTTGGACATCAATGATCTGCCATCCCTCCGGAACCAAATACGCATAATCTTGAGCAAAACACGGAATGGTCCATATCATCAGACCCAATACTGCAATTTTAATCATAAGGCACCTCCTTTTTAAAGCAAGCATGAATAGCCCACCCTGTTCACGAAGGAATTTAAAGCCTTCAAACCTACGGTTTTGCAGGCTTTGTCAAAGCAGGCATAGGCGGGTTTTCATTTGAAACTCCTTTTGTTTAATTCTACAAACAAACCCGGTATCGGTTCATAAATTCACCTCTTTCTTTTTATCCAAAAATTTTTATCGGACGTACAATTGATCTTGGCCCATCGTACGGGATTCAAAACGAATATATTCGGCTATCCGATCGTACGATGTTTCATTGCGAATGATATGTTCATAATAATTTCGTTGCCACAACGGCAATCGCGGCGTATTCCGCAATCGATTGATCTGCGCCGTTGTCGCGGATTTGAATCCGCGGATGATCGCGCCGATGGTTTTTGATGGGGATTTGAATTCTTCCGTTGGAGCGTATGGCAATACGCCCGTACGTGAATCCGTTTCATTTCCCGTCGGGGCGTATGGCCCGGTGGTAGGAGCGTATGGCAATACGCCCCGACCCAACGTCCCATTATCATCATTATCCACGATCACCAATATTCCGTGGATATGATTCGGCATGATCACGAAATCCGCGACGTGTATATTCGGACGCAAAACCGCCGTACGTTCCCATTCGCACGTAACGATTTTTCCGTATTCATTTAATTCCATTTTTCCCTGACGGATAACACCGAATATATTCAACCGGTCATGGGTACAAATGGTAATAAAATACGCTCCCGCGCGGGTATAATCGTACCCTTTCAATCGTATGGATCGGCGATGATGCCTCGTCAATTATTTTCCTCTATTGTGACAATGATGATGATAGATGTCGGGAATATGAAAGGCTACCTCAATTCATCCAGATAAACCCATTCCCCTTTTTTATTTTTGTACTGCCAGAATGTCCAGCCGTTCGTGGCCTTGCCGTTTCTGACATAAGAAGCGGCTAACGAAGGCGAGTTAAATGTATGATTGCCGACAGAAATTGATCCGTCTTTATTTACAGTTGCTGTATAATTCTTGCCATTATAGGTTTTTCGCAACGTTGATTTGGTTGGAAGTAGATTATAAAGAATCGGGCCATCGCTTTTGCGGCCGGATATTTTTGAGAGTCGTTTTTTTGGCGTATTTCTGATATTGTTTTGATTGGATAGAATCTGTGTACGATCACGTTCATACTGATCGTCCAGCAATTTCTTTAAGACGAAATGCAGGTTTTGAGAATGGACAAATCGGCCGCGCTGCGTGTTACCTTTCGGCTCGGCAATATGTACGATCAGAGATTCCAGTTCCTTCAGGTAATTCACATTTTTAATGAGAAACAAACTGAAACGATCCCATTTCATTGCATGCTTATCATTCAGATGCTGTTTGATTCGATTACGAAGATCGGTTGCAAGACCGACATAGTACAGGGTGTTCTTCGAATAAAGCGCATACACGCCATGCCTTTTACCGACCAATTTCGTAATCGCTTCGTGATACTTATCGAATACCATACTGGAAATGGATTCCAAATCCGCTTCGATCAACCCATGTCGTTTTTTTTGTGACATCACATTTACTCCTAAAATTCAGCATTTCTTCTTATCAACGGTAAGCGTTTGGCCAAAGCACTTCCTTTCGTGCTTTCCATCTTTCTTTTGAAATTTCCATTTCAATGTAGCTTGCAATAACACTCATATCATCGCTAATTAATTTTTTTTTGAAGTCAGATAATTGCAGCGCCTCAGAATGCGTCAACACTCGCAATAGCCACCCTGTGCGACTTTCATTAAAGATATTCATTTGATTTTTACTTAATTCAACTTGTGACGATTCGACAACAATCGGCGATCCCTCATCCACAGAATTATCCTTCCATTCTGCTTCAAATATTGGCCAGAATATAAAATGATAAACATGCCTTCCCAAACGATTATCAAATACACAAAGTTCTGCACGATGTAAAATACTCACATTACCGTCTATTTCAAGCGCAATTCCATTTCCTTCTAACCCAGTCAACCCCGATTGAATCCGACTTTCTTCAGCTATTCGTTCTTTATGAAGTTCTGAGCTATGATATAAATCAACAATGGTATCGACAACATGATAGATTCCATTTAAAGCCGATGATCCCAAAGTCATTTGAAATCGATTCGGGTGAAAATAACTGTTCCTCAATTTTCTCAGTGCGTGAATATTATGCGGATAGGCCACAAAGAGGTTTTCTTCAATGCATTTATCTATTAATTTTTCTAATGATTTATTGCTAGTTATATTAAACAATTGGCGGCAGCGTTGCCTTACTGCCATTTCAAAAACTAACAAGCTTTCCCGGTATGCGACGTCGATTATATGATAATAAAAATAAGACAATTCGAGCAATTGATTGACTTGAATCAACTCAAAAACCGAACTTTTTACTTTAATCAAAGCATTCCCACCCAAGGAGCCCTTATGTACAAACGCATTTTGATCGCCACCGACGGTTCCGAACTGTCCGACAAGGCCGTGGAAAGCGGCCTCTCGCTGGCCGCACTCACAGGCGCCGCCGTGGTTGCACTGAAAGTGGTTCCTCGCTATCCACGCAGTTACTTTGAAGGCGGGCTTCCCGTGGACGCCAGCGATATCCGCCGCATCGAAAAGCAATGGGGTGATGCGGCGCAGGCCATGGTAGATGCAATCAAAAGCCGGGGTGAAACCCAGGGTCTGAGCGTCAAGGCCGTCGTGGCCAAATCCGACCTGGTGGCCGAAGCGGTGATTGCTGCTGCCAAAAAACACAAGTGCGACCTGATCGTGATGGCCTCGCACGGCCGCAAGGGCATCAAGCGCCTGCTGCTGGGCAGCGAAACGCAGCATGTGCTGACGCATTCGCACATTCCGGTGCTCGTGCTGCGCTGATTTCAGACATTTTTGGCCTCTGGCGCTTTCCAATCAAGCGCCAGTAGCTATCATTTAAATAGCTAAACCGCCTTGCATGTACGCAGGGTCTTGGCTTTTTTCAGGCAAACAGCCCCTGGTATTGCGCACGCAGCAGGTTCTTTTGCACCTTGCCCATGGTGTTGCGCGGCAGTTCCTGCGCAACGAAGCAGCGCTTGGGTATCTTGAAGTTGGCCAGTTGTGACTTCAGGGCGGACAAAATGGCATCGCCGTCGAGTTGGGCGCCCGGCCTGGGGATGACCACGGCCACGCCCACCTCGCCGAAATCAGGGTGCGGCACGCCCACCAGGGCGCTCTCCATCACACCGGGCATGTCATTGATGGTGCCCTCCACCTCGGCGGGGTACACGTTGTAGCCGCCGCTGATGATGAGGTCCTTGCTGCGGCCCACGATACGCACATAGCCACGCTCGTCCACCACACCTACGTCGCCGGTCTTGAACCAGCCGTCCGGCGTGAACTCCTCGGCGGTTTTTTCGGGCATGCGCCAGTAACCCTTGAACACATTGGCGCCACGCACCTGGATATTGCCCGTCTCGCCTGCGGGCAATTCCCGGTCATCATCGCCCACCACGCGCAAACCCACGCCGGGCAGCGCAAAGCCTACCGTGCCGCCACGCCGCTCGTGCTGCCCACCATGGCGCGCATCAGCCTGG
>JABWBZ010000180.1 GCA_013359335.1 bacterium | reverse complement strand
GGTCAGGTAATAGACTCCCAACACCATGTCTTTTGATGGGCCGACGATGGGCTGTCCGTCGGCTGGTTTCAGCAGGTTACGGGTAGCCATCATCATGCTTTTGGCTTCTTCAACGGCTTTACGGGAGAGTGGCACATGAACGGCCATTTGGTCGCCATCAAAGTCAGCGTTGAAGGCCGCACAGACCAGGGGATGAAGCTGAATGGCTTTGCCTTCTACCAGCGAGGGCATAAAGGCTTGAATACCCAGGCGGTGCAAGGTGGGAGCGCGGTTGAGCAAAATCGGCCGTCCCTGGATCACTTCCTCCAATACTTGCCATACTTCAGGTGGTTGCCGTTCAATATACCGTTTGGCCCCTTTCACGTTGCTGGCGAAGCCATATTCCACCAATTTGCTAATCACAAACGGCCGAAATAGTTCCAACGCCATCGTTTTGGGCAAACCACACTGCCCCAATTTCAGTTTAGGCCCAACCACAATGACAGAACGCCCAGAGTAGTCCACACGTTTACCTAGCAGGTTACGGCGGAACCGCCCCTTCTTGCCTTTGAGCATGTCAGAAAGCGATTTCAGTTCGCGCCGCCCGCGACGACTAAGGGCTTTACCACGTTGGCTGTTGTCAATAAGGCTGTCTACTGCCTCTTGCAACATACGTTTTTCATTTCGCAAAATCACTTCCGGTGCTTTGATTTCGATCAATTTGCGAAGACGATTGTTACGGATGATCACGCGGCGATATAAATCATTGAGATCACTGGTAGCAAATCGCCCGCCTTCCAACGGTACCAACGGACGCAATTCAGGCGGAATCACTGGAATGACATCGAGTACCATCCATTCCGGCATGTTGTACGTATCGCCTTCGCGGTTACGGAATGCATCGGCAACGCGAAGTTGTTTGAGAACATCCGTACGTTTTTGCATGGAAGTCGAAGGATCACGAAGAATTCTACGAGCGTCGATCGACATCTGTTCGACGTCGCATCGTTTGAGCAATTCTTTGACCGCTTCACCGCCTATCAAAGCGATAAATTTGTCCGGATCAGTATTGGGTAGCATTTCATTTTCAACGCCCAATTCTTCTTTGATGCGATATAATTCCTCTTCCGGAATGATGTCTTTGTATTTCAGCCCGCTCTTGCCAGGCTGAATTACGACGTAATTTTCGTAATAAATTATTTTGTCTAATTGTTTGATACTCAATCCCAGCAAGCTTCCGATTTTTGAGGGCAGCGAGCGGAAGAACCAAATATGAACGACCGGCACAGCCAAGGCTATGTGCCCCATCCTTTCGCGACGAACCGCTTTCAGCGTCACCTCGACGCCGCAACGGTCGCAGATAATGCCTTTATAACGGATACGTTTGTACTTCCCGCAATGGCATTCCCAATCTTTGACGGGACCGAAAATCTTTTCGCAGAACAAACCGTCTTTTTCCGGTTTGAAACTGCGGTAATTGATTGTTTCGGCCTTCGTCACCTCTCCGTACGAGCGGCTTAGAATAGCGTCCGGTGAAGAGATTCCGATGGTAATGCTGGAAAAGTTTTTTGCTAAACTGGTATTCGATAAATACGATGATGTCACTGTAAACCTCCTTAGGCGGAAGTATTATTAATTTTAAATTAGTTGACGGTTGGTGAAAATCACTCGATTTTCACTTCGAGACCAAGGCCCTGTAATTCACGCACAAGTACGTTGAAAGATTCCGGAATCCCGGCCTCAGGCAAGTTGTCGCCCTTGACAATGGACTCGTACACTTTCGCACGTCCTGTAACGTCATCCGACTTGTAAGTCAAAATTTCCTGCAAGGTGTGTGCGGCGCCGTACGCTTCAAGCGCCCAAACTTCCATTTCACCGAATCGTTGGCCGCCGAATTGAGCTTTACCGCCCAATGGTTGCTGCGTAATGAGCGAATAAGGACCAATCGACCGCGCGTGAATTTTATCATCGACCAAGTGATTCAATTTCATGATGTAGATATAACCGACCATGACTTCCTGATCGAATTTTTCGCCGGTGCGTCCGTCTGTCAGCCAGACCTTGCCGTGTTCAGGCAATCCGGCTGCGCGAAGTTCGTTTTTAACGTCTTCGATTTTCGCCCCGTCAAATACATTCGTCTCATAATGTTTGTCGAGAATTTTTCCAGCCCATCCAAGTGATGTCTCGAAAATCTGGCCAAGATTCATACGCGAAGGCACGCCCAATGGATTGAGAATGACCTGAACCGGCATTCCGTTACTGAGAAAGGGCATGTCTTCTTCCGGAACGATTTTGGAAACAACACCTTTGTTACCATGGCGTCCGGCCATTTTATCGCCGACTGAAATCTTACGTTTTTTGGCGACTTGAACTTTGGCTAATTGTACAATGCCCGGAGGTAATTCATCGCCCACCTGGAGTTTATATTTTTCTGAATTATATTCCGTTTCAACTTCCTCCATATTGCGTTCGAAATTATCAAAGAGGAAATTAGCCATTTCATTCGTTTCTTCGTCGTCGCTCCACTTACTTTCCTGCAGATTGATTTCCGAAGGATCAAGATTCTTGAAGCTGTCTTCCGTGAATTTTTTACCTTTTTTGAGAAACTCGGAGCCGTCCGTATACGAAACACCGGCTGATACTTTGCCCACGAGAAGTTTGGTCAACTCATCGCGCAAGTTGGATTTGAGCCGGCGAACTTGTTTCTTGTATTCGTTTTCAAGTTCTTCCAATTTCTTTTTATCTTCTTTCTTGGATTCCGAATCTTTTTTCTTCCGGCTGAAAAGTTTGGTCGAAACGACAATGCCTTTCATACCCGGAGGCGCTTTCAAAGATGCGTCTTTCACATCGCCGGCTTTGTCGCCGAAAATCGCTTTGAGAAGTTTCTCTTCGGGCGTCGGATCGGTTTCCCCTTTCGGTGTGACCTTTCCTACGAGAATATCGCCCGCCTGCACTTCAGCGCCAACGCGAATGATTCCGTTTTCATCCAGATCTTTGGTTGCATCTTCGCTGACGTTTGGAATTTCACGAGTTAATTCTTCTTCACCGCGTTTCGTATCGCGAACCTGAATTTCATATTCTTCGATATGGATTGAAGTGAAAAGGTCTTCTTTGATCAATTTTTCGCTGAGAATAATTGCGTCTTCGAAATTATAACCGCGCCACGGCATGAACGCTACGAGTACGTTACGGCCGAGCGCTAAATCGCCGCGTTCCGTAGCGCAGCCGTCCGCAATGATCTGGCCGGCTTTCACTTCGTCGCCTATCCGTACAATCGGACGTTGATTAATGCAAGTATCCTGATTGGTACGGAAGAATTTCATCAATCGATAAGTAACCGTATCGGATACTTCTGATTTTTGCTTTTTAGCATTTCCCTTTTTGCGAATCGTGATCTCATTGGCTGAAACATCTTCAACGATCCCATCGATCTCTGAAATCAAAACAGCGCGTGAATCGACTGCAACGATACGTTCTAATCCTGTTCCCACCAACGGCGCTTCCGGCATCAACAAAGGAACGGCTTGACGTTGCATGTTAGATCCCATCAACGCGCGGTTAGCGTCATCGTGTTCGAGGAAAGGAATCAATGCAGCGGCGGGACTTACGATTTGTGCCGGCGAAACGTCCATATAGTCCACTTCTTCAGGTGGCACTATCGGGAAATCACCTTTCTGGCGCGATTTGACAAATTCGTTTAAGTAATTTCCTTTTTTATCGTACTGCTCATTCGCTTGGGCGATGATTTTATCGTCTTCGTCCCCTGCCGTCAAAAATTCGACGCCCGGCTGGACTTTGGAATTGGTGACTTTTTTATATGGCGTTTCGATAAATCCATAACGGTTGATACGCGCAAATAAACATAACGATGAAATCAATCCGATATTCGGTCCTTCCGGCGTTTCAACCGGGCAGAGACGTCCGTAATGCGTGTAGTGTACGTCACGAACTTCAAATCCGGCGCGTTCACGAGTAAGACCACCGGGTCCGAGAGCCGAAAGACGGCGTTTGTGCGTCAATTCAGACAGAGGATTAGTTTGATCCATGAATTGCGACAACTGGCTTGTACCAAAAAATGTATTGATCACGCTGGAAATCGTTCTTGCATTGACCAAATCCTGCGGAGTCAAATTTTCATTATCACGTAAATTCATTCGTTCTTTGATCGTACGCGTCATTCTCGACAGTGCAACGCTGAATTGCGATGCCAATTGTTCACCGACCGTTTTCACGCGTCGATTTCCAAGATGGTCGATATCGTCCGTCGAGCGAGTACCGTTTCGCAGTTCGATCAAAGCTTTGATAATCGCGACGATATCGTCTTTGGTCAAAACCGTTACAGCTTCCGGAACATTCAGGCCCAATTTTTTATTGATACGATTTCGGCCTACGTCTCCCAAATCATAGCGTTTCGCGTTGAAAAACTGACGTTCCAAAAGACCGCGCGCTGTTTCCAAATCCGGCGCATCGCCCGAGCGTAATTGCCGGTAAATTTGCTCCAACGCTTCTTGTTCGCTTTTTGTAATGTCCTTACGAATCGTATTGGCGATCACTTCCGGAATGACGTCTTCCGTTTTGATCAGATCGACTTTTTTGATTTTATTTTTCTTCAGCTTCGCAACCAGTTCATCGCTAATTTCCGATTCTTTTTCGGCGATAATTTCACCGGTTTCTTCATTAATGATGTCCAATGCGAGTTTGCGTCCCATGATACCGTCGCCGGCGCGTGACAATTCCACTTCATCGATGACCCCGAATAATTTCAACATGTCACGGTCGGAAGAATAACCTAACGCACGCAAAAAGGTTGTCACGGGAAATTTTTTCTTACGATCTATAAAAACATACATCACATCGTTGACGTCCGTCGTAAATTCGATCCATGATCCGCGGAACGGAATTACGCGAGCTGAAAACATTTTAGTTCCGTTTGGATGGATCGATTCGTCGAAAAATACGCCGGGAGAACGGTGTAATTGGCTTACCACCACTCGTTCCGCGCCGTTGATGACGAACGTTCCTTTGTCCGTAATGTACGGTAAGTTACCTAAATAAACGTCCTGCTCGATGAGTTCCGGATGTTTGTCATCCACCGATTTTTTGCTCGACAGGCGTAGAGTTGCCTTGAGCGGCACCGAATAAGTGACACCGCGCTCTTGGCATTCACGTACGTCGTATTTCGGACGTTCGACATAATATTTTAGGAATTCTAATTTGAATAGTTCTTTCGCGTCTTCGACGGGAAAAGAACTGACAAAAACTGCTTGTAAACCGGTATTGGTACGTTTTTCTGAGGAAGTATCTTGCTGGAGGAATTCACGGTACGATTCGATTTGGATCTCAAGCAAATCAGGCATCTTGAGAGAACTGGCATTTCTCGCAAAGTTAACGCGCTCGATCACTTTTTTCGTATTCAAAGGGACCTGCCTTTTTTTTAAATTAGATTTAAAAAAACTGATAATGAACTAATTTAAGTGCAAGGCATCTGCACTTGAGCAATTCGAAAATCCATATTCTCGCCTGGATTTTTATAATAGAGGAAGGCGATTCGTGCAGAACCGCCTTCTCTATGCTACCAATTAACAAAGAACGGGGGCGTCGAAACGGATTAGACGATATCGATCGTCGCACCGACTTCGGCAAATTTTGCTTTGATTTTCTCGGCTTCGTCTTTCGAAACGCCTTCCTTGACGACCGCCGGAGCGCCGTCCACAAGGTCTTTCGCTTCTTTCAAACCGAGGTTCGTCAGTTCGCGCAGAACTTTGATGACCTGGATTTTCTTATCGCCGGCATTGGTTAATTTTGCCGTAAATTCGGTTTTTTCTTCAGCCGCTGCCGCTGCACCACCGCCAGCAGGCGCGCCGCCTACTGCAGCAACGGCAACCGGCGCCGCGATTTCAACGCCGAATTTACTCTTGATGTCTTTGACGAGTTCGCCGATTTCGATCATATTGGCATTCGCCAAATATTCGAGCACGTCTTCTCTTGAAACTGCCATGGGAGATACTCCTTCAATTTGTTATCGCCAGTCACCCGCAACATTTATACGAATGATAAATTAAGGCGATAATCGGTTAATATGATAAAAAAATATTATGCAGCTTTTTGGTTTTTCAGCGAATCCAATACTCCAACCAGGTTTTGCATCGGCGTATTGAGTAACATGACCACATTTTGCATCGGTGAATTCAACAAGCCCATCAATTGAGCCAACAGATCTTTCTTAGTCGGCATCTTAGCAATGTCGCCTAACTTTGATGCTTCAAAAAGTTGTTTCTCAATAACGCATATTTTGAGTTTGAGTTTGTCGTTTTCTTTGTCTTTGAGAAATTCAGATAGAGTCTTAGCCGGAGCTATCGGATCCTCGTAGCCGAATGCTATGCCGGTCGGTCCTTCGAGAAACTTGTCCAAGCCACCATCATAACCGGCACGATTCAACGCAATCTTTGCCAACGTATTTTTGACAACTTTAAATTCCGATTTGTTTTCACGAAATTTGTTGCGGAGATCTTCCATCTTCTTTACGTCGATTCCGCTAAAATCGGTTAAATAGATGCCCGAAGCTTTCTGGAGTTTTTCAGCAAGCTCGGTAATCAGTTCGTTTTTATTTTCTTTTTTCATTGTTGCCTCTATTCAATAAACTTTAAAATAAGTTCAATTAATTAGTGAACCGTCAGAGCGCCAACTTCCTGGCTGCTGACTTTGATGCCGGGTCCCATGGTCGTTGATACGAAAACGCTCTTCAGATATTGGCCTTTGGCTGAAGCCGGTTTCATGCGCATAATCGTTGTCATGAAACTTCTGAAATTATCCGCCAATTGTTGGGCATTAAAATTTGCCTTGCCAATGGCGACGTGAACCGTGCCTTGTTTGTCAACTCTGAATTCAACGCGTCCGGCTTTGACTTCACCGACAGCTTTGGTTACATCTTGAGTTACTGTTCCGCTTTTCGGATTGGGCATCAACCCTTTCGGCCCCAAAACTTTACCTAATTTACCTAACTCGATCATTGATTCCGGCGTTGCAATGATAACGTCCACATCCGTCCAACCGTCTTTGATTTTTTGTAGGTATTCGTCGAAACCTACAAAATCGGCGCCGGCGTCTTTCGCTTCTTTGTCTTTGGTCTTCGTAATGACCAATACACGAACGGTTTTGCCCGATCCGTGCGGCAGCAGAACGGTGCCGCGT
>JABWBZ010000179.1 GCA_013359335.1 bacterium | reverse complement strand
CCAGTACTGTATTTCGTATGGAATGCCCATCGAGTAAAATGCTTCCATGTCGAAAGAATGCGCGGCAACTTGAACGCCATTGGCCATGACCGGCGAGGTTTGAAAATACATGTAGATGATCGCGATCAACATCAATAAACTTCCGGCCATCGTATAAATAAAAAATTTCACCGCCGCTTTGATACGATCATCATGTCCCCAAATACCGATCAACAAATACATCGGAATCAACATCGCTTCCCAGAAAACATAAAATAACAACATGTCACGCACCACAAAAACGCCGATCATGCCGAATTCCAGCAACAACATTGAAATCATAAAACCTTTAACGCTGCCGTGAATCGATTTCCACGATGCCAGCACGGCCAACGGCATGGTAAAGGTCGTCAATAATACAAGCAAAAGACTCAGCCCATCGATTCCAAGCGAATAGTATGCGCCCCAATTTTCAATCCACGGAACTTTGTAAACAAATTGCATGTTGGCATTAGAAGCATCAAACAAAAAAAACATTGGAACGGAAGTAATAAATGTAATCAGTGTAATTCCCAATGTAACTTGTTTGATCAGATTCTCACTATTCTTCGGCAGGAAACTGACGATAAAAAAACCAATCAGCGGAAGAAAAATGAGCAGAGACAGCACCATTTCATTGTAACCCATGACAAATCCTCATTGTATCAGATACCAGAATTACTTCATCAGATAATAAATAATTAAAAACAGGCCGAGCGAAATAAAAAACGCGTAGGTCTGAACGTAGCCGGTTTGGAATAACCGTAGCACACGCCCCGTAAGATCGGTCGTGATCGCCGTGACGTTAAGAAAGCCATCGATAATTTTGACGTCCACACCCTTCCATAGGATTTTTTCAGAACACCATTTAATGGGGGAAACGATCAGCTTATCGTATGCTTCATCGACGTAATATTTGTGCAGCAGAGTTGTATACACCGGCTTAAATTCCGTACTGAGTTTATCAGCTTGTGGCGTATTTTTAAAATACATCAGATAAGCAAAGCCGATTCCGGCAAGACCTGCAAAAATAGAAATACCGATAAGAATACCTTCGCTGAAGCCGTGAACTTCGGTCGGTGCGGCATGTTCACCAACGGCCGGAGCGAGAAAATGGCCGAACCAATTATGTCCGCCCAAGGCTTCAGGAATACCGATGAAACCGGCGATGACGGCAAAAAACGCAAGGATCATCAAAGGAACGGTCATGACGGAAGCCGATTCATGTAAATGTTCACGCGCTTCAGGTTTCGCCCGGCTTTCACCGAAGAACGTAAGGAATACAAGGCGAGACATGTAAAATGCCGTCATCATCGCACCGAGAATTCCGAGCCAGAAAACACCATTATAGCCTTCATGATATGCAGCGGATAAAATTTCATCTTTACTGAAAAAGCCTGAAAACGGCGGAATGCCGCTGATCGCAATCCAGCCGGCAATGAAAGTGATTGCTGTAACTTTCGCTTTGGAATATAAACCGCCCATGTTACGAATATCTTGCGGATCGTCGTGCAATCCAACTTTATGGAATCCATGTTCCATCACGTGAATCACACTGCCGGCGCCGAGAAATAACAAGGCTTTGAAAAATGCGTGCGTTAAAAGATGAAATACACCGGCAGAATACGCGCCCACACCGACGCCGATGAACATATAACCTAATTGACTCACGGTCGAATAAGCGAGAACTTTCTTAATATCTGTTTGAACAAGGCCGATCGTCGCGGCAAAAACAGCTGTCGCACAGCCGACATAGGTCACCAAATCTCCCGCGCTCATTCCAAGAATATGTCCTGCCGGCCCGATGTCAAATGAATAAATCGGATTGCACCGTGCGACCATAAACACACCGGCCGTCACCATCGTTGCCGCATGGATCAAAGCGGAAACCGGCGTCGGCCCTTCCATCGCGTCAGGCAACCATACGTACAACGGAATCTGCGCCGACTTGCCGATGGCGCCGACGAATAACAACATTCCTATTGCGGTCATCGTCGTGGCAATAGCAAATACATTCGATTGGTTTTGGATGGCTGCAAAAAGCTGATCAAAATGAATCGTACCGAATGTTCCAAAGATCAGGAAAATTCCAAGACCAAATCCGAAATCACCGATACGATTGACGATGAATGCTTTTTTGCCCGCATCCGTCGCACTTTGTTTTTTGTAAAAATATCCGATCAGAAGATAGGAACATAATCCCACAGCTTCCCATCCGAAAAACATAACCAGGAGATTATTACCCATCACGAGCATGAGCATCGAAAAAATGAACAGATTCAGGTAATTAAAAAATCTCGGGCGATCCGGATCGTGCGCCATATAACCGAGCGCATACACGTGAATCAGAAATCCAATTCCGGTTACGATCAATAACATCGTTGCCGACAATGGATCAATCAAAAATCCCAACGTCGCGCGAAAATTGCCCGCAACAATCCATTCGAAATAATCGACATTAAATCGCTGTCCGTTTAAAACATCAAAAAAGACGATCAAAGACAAAACAAAAGAAATTCCAACCATGACACAGGCCAGAATTCCTGGAATCGGTTTCGTGTGATGTTCGCCTTCGCTGCCGTGCCCATCGTCATGCCCGTGAGACGAGCCTTCCAGCATTCGTCCGAAAAATGTATTAATCACCGCACCGGCAAGAGGAATGAGCGGGATAAGTAGAAGAATCAAGTCCATTGAAGCGCTCCGAACTAAGTGTCTAAATCTTGATGCAAATTGACAATCGCCAATTTTCCATTGTCAATTGAAATCAGCCCTGCATGATATGCATTTCGTCGATATTAATCGTTTCTTTTTTCCGGTAAATCGCCACAATCAAAGCTAATCCCACAGCTACTTCAGCGGCCGCTACCGTCATGACCAGAAATACGGCGATTTGTCCATCCATCGAATTGAGAAACCGCGCAAACGTCACCATACTCAGATTCACGGAATTGAGCATCAGTTCAATGGACATGAAAACGACGATGGCGTTGCGCCGCGTCAGTACGCCGATTACGCCCAGCGTAAAAAGAATCGCCGTAAAAATCAGGTAATGCGATAAAGGAACCATACGATACTCCGGAATTTATCTTATTCAGATCTTTTTTTCGAAATAATAATAGCGCCGATCATACCGAGCAAAAGTAGTATGGACGCAATCTCAAACGGATATAAATAATCGGAAAACAAAAGCCCGGCTATGGCTTCGGTATTTCCGATTTCGCGAATTTTTTCGATTGGAAACATTCCTTTTTCACCGATATTCACCGTTACTTTTGCGGCCAGACCGATTTGAATCAAAATGGCAAAAGCCACAATGATAGAAATATATTTCATCGGACCGGAATGTTCGACTAAATCAGCATCCCTCCCGAGATTGAGCAGCATGATAACAAACAAAAATAACACCATGATCGCCCCGGTGTAAACCAGCACTTGAATGGCCGCAATAAACTCCGCTTCGAGCGTTATATAAATTACGCTGATGCAGAAGAACGTGAGCACAAGAAAAATCGCACTGTAAACGGGATTGGGCATCGTGATCATAAAAATAGCGAGGATCACGGCTAAACCGGCAAAAATATAAAATGCAGGATTCAACATGAAATATGACATGACTGTTTCCATAAAACCTCTAAGCTTCCTGAATCAATAATTTTCAGTGCGATGAATGTTGATCCGAATGATGGACATCGTTCACTGTAAAGTAACTCGAATTTTTCATAGCTTTAAATTGTCCATCGCGGCGTTTGGCGCGGTCAGGATGGCGTTTGATATATTCGTCATACACGCCTAATAAACGTTCCTTGTCATAAATAAAATCCTGGCGCGTGTAATCGGCCAGATTGTGCATATCCGTCATATCGATGGCATCTTCCGGGCACGCTTCAACGCACATACCGCAATAAATGCAACGCAATTCATCGATTTCGAATACAATAGGATGTTTTTCACGGCTGTCTTCCCAACCACCGTCACCGGCGACAATGCGGATACAATCCGCCGGACAGGCCGTCGAACACATTTCACATGCCACGCATTTTTCACGGCCTTTTTCATCCCGTGTAAGCATGTGCAGTCCGCGATAATTCGGCGGCAAAACTTTTTTCTCTTCGGGATACTGCAGCACCAGTTTGCGTTTGAAAAGGTGTCTCAGCGTAATCGCCAATCCCTTCATCACCGGAATGATGTAAGTCAAATCGACCCAGCTTTTACCGCGAGCCATAGAAACGTTTTTTACATTAACAGCCATAAAAAACCTTTATTAAAAATAATTAACCACAAAAATCCGCATCATCCGTCTAATCAGTGTCATCCGCGTGCCGTTCCGCTTAATCACATCGCCATGACAATCGCCGTAATAATTACATTCGCCAGCGCTAACGGAATTAATTTTTTCCAGCCCAAATTCATCAATTGATCATAGCGGAACCGTGGTAAACTCCAGCGAACCCACACGAAAAAGAACATCAGGAAGCCTAGTTTCATCAGCATCGCAACCACCTGAATGTAACCGACAATGGCCGGATCCAAACCCATGGAACCTATAAACGGCACGTGCCACCCGCCAAGAAAAAGACACGTGATCATGGCAGACGCCGTAAACATATTGCAATACTCGCCTAAGAAAAACATCGCAAATTTCATCGATGAGTATTCCGTGTGATAACCGCCGACTAATTCAGCTTCGGCTTCCGTCAAATCGAATGGCAATCGGTTGGTTTCAGCAAAAGCCGTTACTATAAATAATAACGCACCGACCGGCTGCAATAAAATGCCCCAGCCGTTTTCAATTTGAAAACGAACGATATCTTCAAGACGCAGCGATCCGACAACCATGATCATTCCGAGAATACTAAGCCCCATCGGTAATTCATAACTCATCATCTGAGCAGCGGAACGCAATCCTCCGATCAGTGAGTATTTATTATTGGATGCCCACGATCCGAACGTGATCGCATATACTCCAAGCGATGACACGGCAAGCACATACAAAATTCCAATATTAGTTTTGCCGACTTGTATCAGAATTTCCTGACCATTGATCATAATGGCGCCGAAAGGAATTACTCCGAAAACAAAAAACGCCGGAAACACCATCAGCGTCGGCGCAAAAATATAGAGCCATTTATTGACATGGTTTGGAATGACGTCTTCTTTGGCTAAAAATTTCAAAGCGTCGGCAATCGGTTGTAATAAACCGCGCGGTCCTACCCGATTCGGCCCGATACGGTATTGCACCCATGCGCTTACTTTGCGCTCGACCTGGATCATAATAGGTACGACTGAAAGGTACAAAACCAGCAGAACCAAAATAAAAATGTAAGGCAGAAATGGCATCAAAGCTTCCATGACAGGCTCTTCAATTTATAATTACACAACCATTTGTTCGTTCAAAGTCGAAAACTGCGGATACAATTTGTCGAGCTCGAGAGTTTTATATGCGCTGACGTTTTCGGTCATTTCTTTGGCAATGTCGCCGACATTCTCATAATACCAGCTTTGTCCCAGGCCGGCGGCTAATTCCACCAAAATTTGCCATATCGCTTTCGATTCACCCAGCGCATTGATGGCACGGTTAAATTTTTGTACAACGCCGTCTTTATTAGTATACGTACCGCTGGTTTCCGTAAAAAGAGCGGCCGGCAAAAGTACATCGGCTTGAGCCGTAACCGTATCTTCGAACGATCCGATCACGATCAACGTTTCCGGTTTGGATTTTAATTCAATATTATGGCTGCCGAGCAGAACCACGACTTTTTTATCGGCCAAGGTTTTATCTAATTGCGAATCGTTGAGATTCAAGATCGTTTTGGCTCCACGATAATTTGGAGCTTTTTCGCTTTCAATGGTAAACGGATGCGGATTTTTATCTGTTTTAAATGTCTGAGTATCGCCGTAAATCGGTTTACTCACGTCAAGTCCGGTTCCCAAAAGGCGGGCCAATTTGCCTAACAAATAATTTTCTTCATTGGAAGCATACGGACTTCCGATCAAAGCTACTTCTTTCGTACTGACGGCTTTGATTTTTTGTAACGTCACGCTCATTGCTTCCACCCAGGAAACTTCGGCTAATTTACTGCCTTGTTTGACGTGCGGAACCATAATGCGTGTTTTTTTCTTATCAGCTTCGAGATGATAACGTCCGTCGTCGCAAATCCACCATTGATTAACTGACATGTTTTCACGCGGGCGAATGCGATACACCTGATCGACCAATTCCTCAAGATTCAATTTCTGGTGTTTCATAGTGTCCAACGTAGTGTTACAGCCTTTGCTGCAGCCGGGGCAGACACTGTCGGTGTGAACGAAATTCCATACGCGTCCTTCAAATCGTTCGTGTTTATCGATCAAACATCCGACAGGACACAAATCAACAACGTTACCCATCATTTTATTATTGAGCGGCTTTTCAGGCGCAACGTCTATTTCAGCATGCCAGCCGCGATAGGTAACTTTTAATTCCTCCGTTCCGGAAATTTCTTCAGTGAAACGCACACAACGCGAGCACATGATACACCGTGAGGTGTATAGAAATATCGACGGACCTAAATCTTTTTTCTCGGGAATGCGTTTGATTTCAGTAAATCGTGACGCATCATTGCCATGTTCGAAGGAATAATCCTGCAATTTACATTCGCCGGCTTTGTCGCAAATAGGACAGTCGATCGGGTGATTGAGGAGGAGAAATTCCAATACAGCGCGGCGGGCGGTTTTAACTTTTTCATTATCCGTAAAAATCACGGCGTCGAACTTGCCTTCGATTTTTTTGGCTTCCGGTAATTCCGGCACCGTCGTCGAACAGGCGGGAACGAGTTTCGGCGCGCCAACCATGTCGACCAAACACATACGGCAACTCGCGACGATTTTTAATCCCGGATGGTAACAGTAAAACGGAATATCGATTCCCACGCGCTTCGCCGCATTAAAAACCGTTTCGTTTTTACCGATTTCGACTTCCTGGCTGTCTATTTTTACCAAAGGCATAACGATTTCCTTTATTGTCTTATTCAAATTCCACAGATCAATTCCACTCGTGTGGAATGGTTACCATACATTTTTTGGTGGTAATGTGATGCTCAAATTCCTCGCGGAATTTATTCACAAAACTTTGTCCGTTGAGGTCGTTGCCTTTATTGCGGTCGGGTAAACCCGCAACCGGCCATGCCGCCGCGTCGCCGAGGGGGCAAATCGTACGTCCCGCAATATT
>JABWBZ010000178.1 GCA_013359335.1 bacterium | reverse complement strand
CCCTGCTTCAAGGTTGCTTGCAGATTTTCTTCCGCCAATTTAAGAATACGTTCTTGCTTCGGCGTTCTCTGCGCATAGAGGTTCATGACGCAGAATAATAAAACGGCTGCGAGAATTATAATCTGTTTCATATAAATACCCTCCTTTCGGTTCAATGCTGTACACGAGGGCTTTAGGCGTAAGTTGCAAATATCGCGATGGAAGGGCAAATTCACCTCTGCGGGTTAATTAACACCGTTTGTATTAAAATGTTCCGATACGCAAATTTTTCCAGAGCCAAATTATGACCTGAACGAGTGATTTGAAATTTTCAACGATGAATTTTTGTACGAAGAGAGTGTTTAATTGACTGAATTAACGGAGCGGGTGAGCGTGGAAAGCAGATCGTCGGCTTTGGCGCCCTCGTCGTCGGTGGCCAACATTCGGTAGCGTTTTAGAATGGAAATAGCATTGTGATAATTTTCGAGCATGGCCTGAACCAAACCCAAATTAAAATAAGCGTTGGCAAAATCGGGATCGATGGCCAGGGATAATTCATAGTGCATTTGAGCCAAACGCAAATCGTTCATGTCGAAGTACAAATTACCAAGATTATAATGCGACTCAAAATGGCGGGGTTCGTATTTCAGCGATTGCGTAAAACAATCGAAAGCTTTTGATAGTTCGCCTTTTTGTGATTCGATGATGCCGAGATTGCAGTACGCATCGGCGACGCAGTCGCCGGATTCAATCGCTTTACGGTACAACATTTCCGCCTCCGGATCGCCGCGTTCGTCGCGCATCAGCGCTTCTTCAAAAAGCGATGCCTGCGGCATCAGCGTCAGAATCTTCGCTTTGGGCGGCGTGAAAAGATTCATCTGCCCGTGTGATTCTGAATCGCGTTTACCTTTTTTAACGCGCTTGAATCCGAATTTCGAAGATTGCGCCGGAAACTTTATAATATTGGCCATGTGAAAATAATTTACGCTGATTTTTTCTTCGCTTTAGGTTTGGCTTCCGCCGCTTCCTGTTTTTCGCCTTTGGCTTTTTCCATCGGCTTTTTATGCGACTTGGCCTGCTCGATGCTTTGTTTCAACGCCGACATAATATCGACAATCGGTTTTTCTTCTTCCGTAAGCGTCACAACTTCTTTGCCGGCAATCTTGGCTTCGATCATGTCGCGGAGCGCATCGTGATAACGATCGGTCATATCCAATGTTTTCATTTCCGTCGTCATCGATTCGACGAGATTCAACGCCAGCTTGAGTTCGTCTTTATTGATCTTTATCGGCTCAAGTTGGGGCACGTTGTCGATTTGGCGAACTTCTTTGGGATGGCGTAATTTGTGAAGAATAAGGCCGGGCCCGTGCGGCGCGATCATGACGACGTCTTCACGGTCGCGTAAAACGACTTTGCCGATGCCGACTTTGCCGCTTTGCTTGAGCGTCTCCGCAAGCAGCGCGTAGGTTTTGGCGGCGACGGCTCCATCCGGTCCCGCATAATACGGCGATTCGAAAAGCGTCGGATGAACTTCCGCCGCGTCGATAAATCCTTCGATCTCGATGATTCGTGTACTTTTTAATTTTATTTTTTCGAGATCGTCCGGCTGAACGATGACGTATTGTTCCGGCTCATATTGGTAGCCTTTGACAATTTCGTCGGCGGACAAAACTTTATTACATTTTTTGCATTTTTTGTCATAACCGACCGGCCCGTTGTCCTCACGGTGCAATTGATTAAAACTGATTTTTTGTTCCGAATCGACGGCATTGTAAATACGTATTGGAATTGTGACCAACGAGAACCGGATATGACCTTTCCATATCGCTCTCATAAAACACCTCGGGTTGTACTTGTGATTAGATAACGTGAATGTAAGGATCGACTTGTGGAAAGTCCAGTAAAAATCACATTCTGCGGAGAGTCTCACGATACGGTCAAAGTAATCTCAATTTTCCGTTTTCAAGTTCCAAGAGCCGTTGCTTTCGCCACAATCCGCCGCCGTAGCCGCCGAGGTTGCCGTTTTTATTGACGACGCGATGGCAAGGAATGACAATGGCAATACGATTAAGTCCATTAGCGCGCCCGACGGCACGCTGGCCAAGCGGCGATCCGACGATGTTGGCCAATGCTTCGTACGAACGCGTTTCGCCGTATGGAATTTTTAAAAGCTCGCTCCAGACTTTTTCTTCGAAAGGCGTTCCGGGATAGATCAGCGGTACGTCAAAATTTTTTCTTTCGCCCCGGAAGTATTCGGCGAGTTGAATATTTAATTTTTCGATCCATTCATTGGTTCCGGGTACGATGGCGCAGTGGAAACGTTTTTTCAAAGCTTCCGACTGCTCTTCCAATCGCTTAGGATCGGTGTATTCGAGGAAACAAACGGCATCAGTCGTGGCGCCTATCACCATCGCGCCGATCGGCGTATTGATCCATGAAATGGTAATGCAATCGGACGCATGGATTTTTCCTGGAGGTTGTCCGAAAATTTTGACGAACGCGTCGCGAAAACCGCTGTGGGAATCGTACCCATGCCCGAGAATAACGTCATCCAATTTGTTACCCTTTCTGATTTTTCTAAACGATGCATTCATGCGAAGCGCCCGGGCATACGCCTGAAACGTCATCCCGAAATGTTTGATGAAGTAGCGTCGTGCTTTTTCAGGACGAATGCCCATAGCGCGTAAACGGCCATCGTACAATTTTTCATCGGGATGCGTTTCAATTTTTTTTAGTAACCGGCTAACCCAATCCGGATGTCCGTGATCCATCGGACGGCATCGCAGACACGGACGAAAACCCGATTTCAAGGCCTCATTGGTCGACGGAAAAAACTGAACGTTTTTTAACAGCGGTTTTTTAGCCGTGCATGACGGGCGGCAGAAAATTCCGGTCGATGTGATGGCGGCGTAAAAAATTCCGTCGTACGACGTATCTTTCGCCAACAAAGCTTTTTCCATTTCCCGCCGCGACGGTAAAACGCGAGGTAATTTTGTTTTCATAGCCGGAATATACTACCGCCGAATATTTTTTCCACCGATTTTTGAACACGTAATTTTTTATTGGCCAACCCGTTCAGACTGGTCTGCCGCGCAAAGCGCTCCACGTTTCATCGATGGCAATTTGGGAAACAGGCCGTAACCCTCCCAACGAAAGCGCGTGCCATACCGTTTCGCGCTTCATATCGCTGGGAATGCTGCCGGTGCCTTTGGGATAACATGCCCAAACAATGCAGTCGTATTTACCGGCAGATGCGTGCTTTTTGATCAGTTTTTCAAGATCGTTCTGTTTCGTTGCAAAAATCTGGATAAAATCGTACACCTTTCCGGTTTTGGGTCGAGTATCATAAGTCAGTTTGCCAAGCGTCTTAATGAATTCTTTCGGCGCATTGACGATGAGAATTTTTTGTGAGCGATCAATCCGAAGTTTTTTAAACACATCAGTTGATTTCATAATATTTTCACGAAAAATTAAATGATAATTGTTAATCTTTTGACGCGTATTTTTACAAATCTTCCCGCATTCTGATGAACACCGGCTCTCGCAGCATACCGTCTTTGGTAAAAGAAGCGTATTGTACTTCGCACACAAGCTGCGGCTCCACCCATGTTGTAACTTTTTCATCCAGCATTTTATCCGGAACTGGTTTTGAAATGACTTTAAGATCGCGAACGGTTTTCGAAATGGACGATAAGAGCCCTTCATCAAAACCGGTACCGACCTTTCCGAGATAACGTAATTTACCATTATTTTTTTCGGCAATATGCAACGCACCAAGCGTTTGTTCGCGACCGCCTTTACCGGTTGTGTAGCCGATGATCACCACGTCCATGGTATGCCGTGTTTTGATTTTCATCCAATGATCACTGCGTTTACCGGGAAGGTACGCGCTGTTTTTTCGTTTCGCCATAATGCCTTCGAGTCCGATTTGTTTTGCCGCTTCGAATAATTCCTTTCCTTCGTCAACCGTTACGCTGACGCGATACGAAGAATCTTTTCGCACAACGTCTTCCAACCACTCCCGGCGCCGCGCCAGCGGTTCGTGCACCACAGGCCGTCCGTCGAGATACAGCAGATCAAAGACATAACACACGGCGGGAAATTTAGCTTTGGCGCGCACGATCGCTCCTTCGGATTTCTGTTGCATACGATGGATGACGTTTTTAAAAATCGGTTTTCCCGAATCATCGAGGCAGACGATTTCACCATCGAACAATGCGCCGCTGACGCGGAACGATTCGGGAATGGCTAGTTCCGGAAATTGTGCCGTGATGTCCATCTGGTTGCGGCTGTGGATACGGATCTTTCCTTCATCAACGGCAATTAAAGCGCGAATGCCGTCCCACTTGACTTCAAATAAATAATCGTCACTTGTAGGAACGTCGCTGCGGGAATCGGCCAACATCGGTTCAATCGTATCATGCAGCCAATCGATTTGCGGCGTGTCGACGCGTTCAAGCAGCCACTGGTTTTCTTTCATCAGGTGGACGCGATATTCGGCGTTCAATTCGCGGCTGTTGAGGCGGAAATAAAATCCGTTCTTTTTTTCTTTGGTAATTTGATATTTGCCGGCCGCATACGCCCACATTTGTCCGCCGCCGTATTCGCCCTTGGGAATCACGCCTTCAAAATTCAAATATTCCAATGGATGATCTTCCGTAGCCACCGCGAGGCGTTTAACGCCGGGGCGCGGGGGAAGGCCTTTGGGCACAGCCCACGATTTCAACACGCCGTCTTTTTCAAGCCGCAAGTCATAGTGCAAACGCGACGCGTGATGGCGATGAATGACAAACGACGAACCTTGTCCGAGTACAACATCAGGTTGAGGCTCCGGAGTTTTGTCAAATCGCCTTTTCTCAGCGTACGTTTCAAGCTGTTCCGGCGTCTTATGTCCGCGCGACGGTTTGAGAGGTTTTTTTACCGGCTCGGTTTTTTTCCGATGCGTGTGCAATTCAACCGCATACGCGGCCATCGTTTCCCATGGATCGCCGCCGGATAAAACTTTATCCGGAACGTTGTGCAAATTCCATTCAACCGAACGATTCGTACGTTCGAGTTCATCCCATGTCAGCGGCGTAGAAACCGGAGCGCCGGGCAAGCCACGTACGCTGTAAGCGGCAACTGTCGTTTGTCCTGGGCGAATGCGAAAAACGTCGATCAATACGCGGCCTTTGCGATATTCTTTTTGGATGTGCAGCGTCGTACGCGTGGAATTTTTTTCGACGAACGGTTGAGCAATGGCTTTGGCCGCTTCAAAAACTTCATCGAACGGCCATTTAGGTTCGATCGGCATGACGAGATGCAAACCTTTCCGGCCGGTCGTTTTAACAAATGGAAAATAACCGTACGATTCGATATGCGGCTTGAGATCGAACGCCAGTTCGACTACTTGCGGAAAAGGAAATCCGTCCGGCGGGTCGAGATCGATTACCATGTAGTCAGGCCGATCAAAATTAGGCGAACGGGCATGGCCTTGATGAAGTTCGATACACGCCAGATTAGCCAGCCAAACGAGCGACGCCTCTTCCGTAGCAATGACGTATTCTTTTTTTTCTTCACCGCTGCCGAGACGTACCGATTCCAGCCATTCCGGCGCCCAGTCGGGTTTGTTTTTCTGAAAAAACATCTCGCCGCCAATGCCATCCGGATAACGCACCAGTGACAACGGCCGGCCTTTGAGATGTGAAAGAATCGTGGGAGCGAGTTTTAAATAATATTCGACCAACTCCGCTTTGACGATGCCGTCATCGGGATACAAAATTTTTTCAAGATTGGATAACTCGAAAGTTCGTTTTCCAACCTGAACTCTATGGGATTTGCGGGACTTTGACATTTATTTAAAATAACTATTTTAAAGTATGAAAGATTTCTTTTCATTCAAAGGCGAAGTTGTTATAATAAGTTCGTTTATAACGCAGCAAAATCATCCATGTCAAAATATACGGAACGATTCTATCCCGAAGGCTTTTATCACATCTACAGCCATGCCGTGGGAAGCGATAATTTGTACCGCTCTGAAGAAAATTATAAATTCTTTCTAAGGCAATATACACGGTACATCAATCCTGTCTGTGGGACGTACGCTTATTGCCTGATGCCTAACCATTTTCATTTTTTGATTAAAATTAATGAAGAGAATGATCTTATAGATTATGCTGAAAATGTGAAAAAATTTCAAACAGATAAATGGAATCCACATGAATTTGTAATGCAGCAATTCAGCAATTTTTTGAACTCATACGCCAAAGCTTTTAACAAACGTTACAAACGCCGGGGCGCGTTATTTGTTGATTACATTCGAAGAAAACGAATTAATTCAGACAGGTATTTGCTTCAATTGGTTCAATATATTCATTTCAATCCTGTCAAGCATGGTTTTTGCAAAAAACCGATTGAGTGGGCGTATTGTTCTTACGAAACAATGAGGAATACTAAATTTTCCCTTCTAAAGCGGGCGGAACTGCTTGAACTTTTCGAAGGCATACGTGGTTTTGATGAATCCCATAAACATCAACCTGATATAAAAGACGAAGAGTTCGATCTATAACCTATAAGGTCTGTAAGACCTTATAGGTTTATAAATAAAAAAAGGCTGCCCGTCATGCGACGGACAGCCTCGGCTAGAAAGCCATTAGGCGCTTATTTGCAGCACGCGTCAGTAGAACACGAAGTCGTCGGACAGCAGTTCGGGCAATCCGTTTTGGAAACGACTTTCGATTCCTGGTTGGCATACACGATGGAGGAAATAGCCATCATGACTAACGCAGCGACAACAATGATCTTTTTCATGGGAGAGTCTCCTGAAATAAAATTTTAAAATTACATTTAATTTAATTAACAGCTTGAATCAAGCCATTTCAGGAGGCTGGAAAATTTCAGACGGAACGGGAGAAAGGACGGAAAACGTAAACGTTGCCACAGCACGGACCAACGGTGCGGCAACGATCCAAAGATGTTTTTCAGGAGTCGTATAACAGCAGTTGGAAATATCACATCGCAAAACAGCCGGGCAATTTCGTTCCTGTTTTGCAGGTTTTTTGGGCTTGGTAGGGCAACTCACTTTGCAGCAGTCGGTGGCTGTTATAATTGACGCCAGCATGGGCTGACAAAACTGAAGCATCAACAACAACGCGCTGAACAATACCAACGATTTTGACCCGTGTGAATTCATAGAAATGAATCTAAACTACCTTCGAAATAATGTCAACCTAAATTTCAGTAAAACGCTTTACGGAAATTTTGAAACAGAGTTTCTTAGCGTTTATCAAATTTTGTTACAAAATCCAAAATTTTTTCGTAAGCCGTCATTAATTTATTTTCATCCGGCAAAAAAA
>JABWBZ010000177.1 GCA_013359335.1 bacterium | reverse complement strand
TGATTTTTTGGTGCGTGATTCAATACCGTGAATGATATCCGTAAAAATATCGATGTCGTAATTGGAGGTTTTGTTCTGGAGAACTCGCACAACACGCTCGAATCCTGCGCCGGTATCAACATGTTTGGATGGTAATAGCGTCAGACTACGATCCGCATTGCGATTGTATTGTATAAAAACAAGATTCCATAATTCAATTACGTTCGGCGAACCGGAATTCACCAATTTGCCGCCGTCTCCATTCGGTGTGAGATCGATATGAATTTCCGAACACGGACCGCACGGTCCTGTCTCACCCATTTCCCAAAAATTGTCTTTTTCTCCAAACCGCATCACATGCGATGGATGAATATCGGTCACTTGTTTCCAAAGGTCTTCCGCTTCCATGTCATCTTTGTAAACCGTTGCGTACAAACGTTCTTTGGGCAATCCCCATTCTTTGGTGAAAAGTTCCCATGCCCACGCAATCGCTTCTTTTTTATAATAATCGCCGAACGACCAATTGCCCAGCATTTCAAAAAAAGTATGATGGTAGGTGTCGTGTCCGACTTCCTCCAAATCGTTGTGTTTTCCACTGACGCGAATACATTTTTGCGAATTGACAGCACGTGTGTAATCGGCTTTGGTTGAACCGAGAAAAATCGGCTTAAACTGATTCATCCCGGCATTCGTAAACAGCAAAGTCGGATCATCCAGGGGCACAACGGAACTTGATGGTACGAATTTGTGACTACGTTTTTCGAAAAACTTGATAAAATCAGAACGAATTTGTTGTGAGGTAGTTCCGGACAAAGAATGTTCTCCAAATTAAATATTAAAACTTGAGTGGTGCTAATATAGAGAGGAAAAGCTTTTAAATCAAATTGAAAACCGGCTGCGAAGCCTTTAAACAGGCAATTCTACAAAAAATGAAGTGCCTTTTCCGGGTTTGCTTTCAAATCGAATATGTCCTTGATGGCGTTGAATAATGCCATAAGCCATCGACAAACCCAATCCTGTTCCTTTACCGATGCTCTTGGTCGTAAAAAAAGGATCGAATATTTTTTCGCGAATGCCGTCAGGGATTCCGCAGCCATTGTCCGAGATTTCAATAATAACGTGATTACTTACTACCGAACTTTTGATGATGATTTGGCCGCCTCGTGATGGATCGATCGCATCAACCGCATTTTGAATCAATGCAAAAAAAACCTGGTTCAATTGCGAAGGATAACAATCGATTTCCGGTAATTGGGTCGAATCACACGTGATGTTAATCTTACTATCCTGCCGAACGGCTAACTTCAAAGCTGAACTTACGCAGTCAAAAACATTGATTTTTTTTCGTTCGGCTTCATCAAGTCGTGAAAAACTTTTTAAATTATTGACAATCGCTGCAATTCTTGACGCTCCCCTCTCGCACGATTCAACGGTCTTATGCAGATCGTCCAACAAAAAATCGTATTGAATGTTTTTTTTGAATTCGGCGATTTCTTTTACAATATCATGAGGATGCCCATCGCTCCGTTCGTAAAGTCCCAGAAGTTTTTTAATATCGTTTAGATACTCGTCGATGGTTTGAAGATTGCCGTGAATAAATCCCAATGGATTATTAATCTCATGAGCCAATCCGGCCGTCATTTTTCCCAACGAGGCCATTTTTTCCGATTGAATCAATTGTAGCTCTTTTTCTTCCAATTGTTTATACGCGATCTCTAATTGCTGTTTCTGGCGTTTTAGTATAAATTGATTGTAGAAATCTTTTTTCCGGAGATGAACATTGATATACGATCCGGCAATACCGACTGAAATAAACAGCAGCATCACCACCTGTCGGTATAAAAATTCATCCATTGAAAAATCGGTGTGCAAGAAAAAAATCGACGCATTCGAAAGAAAAATAATTCCAAACAAAAGCAGATAATGTTCGAATGAAAAATAAAAAAATACAAGAATGTAGACGATCATCAACCAATAAATGGGATACGTCGGCGCGTTGTACCCGCCTAATCGAATGATAAAAAACGGAAAAGTAACCGCCCAACTTCCGAAAAGCGCCAAAGCAACTCGGGTAATATTTTTAATAAAAAAAGGAAACCGAACGAGCCAAAGCAGCAGAAAACATAATCCGATTAAAACGGTATTATAATAGGGAAATCCCCAATCACCTGCTAGCCGACCTATGCCAACCACTAGCTGGCTTATGATGACAATCCAGATGAAAATAATTGCGTTTCGAAGATTCAATCGATTTTGCTGGGCAATAAATTCTTCTAACGCACCGTGCGTCTCAGTATAAAACGCATCGATCTCCTGCACGTTATAATGAATCAAATTGTCAATAAAAGAAATATTCACACTCAACCCGCTTTGTTTTTCAACTGATTAAAAGATAGGCCGAGTTCGCTATTTAATCAAGCTGAGAGTTAGCAAAGTGAGCCTGATTGTATTTCAAAAATTAATTGTGTAATTTCCTTTGCAAAAAAAATATGAAAATTATTGATAAAATACCTGTTTGGAATATTCCCGATGAAGGCGCTTTACGACAAATCCAAACGTGCGCCAGGGATGAAAGCGTTGCCGGTGCGGCATTGATGGCCGATCACCACAAAGGATATTCGATGCCTATCGGCGGTGTCGTGGCTTACCGTAATAAAGTTTCGCCGTCCGGCGTCGGCTATGACATTTCCTGTGGAAACAAAGCGATTAAAACCGATTTGGCATATGTGGATATCCACCATGATATCAAATCGATCATGGATGACATATTCAGCCGAATCAGCTTCGGCATCGGAAGGGTCAATGAAGAAAGAGTTGAAGATCCGCTTTTTGAGCTTCCGATATGGCGTGAAATTCCCTACCTCAAAAAATTAAAAAGCACAGCTGAAGCTCAATTAGGAACGGTTGGCAGCGGTAATCATTTTATTGATATTTTGGTCGATCAAGACGATCAAATTTGGATTGCCAATCATTTCGGATCGCGCGGTTTGGGCCATAAAATTGCAACCGGCTTTATGAATCTTGCTCATGGAAAAAAATTTGACGATTCGCCGCACGGTGAAAATATGGACGCGCCGGCAACCGTTCTCGATCTGCAATCGCCGCTCGGCCAGGATTATTGGCAATGCATGCAACTTGCCGGACGTTATGCCTATGCGGGTCGTGATTGGGTTTGCGGAAAAGTTTTAAAAATACTTGGCGCAAAGTCTGTCGAAGAAATCCACAATCACCATAATTTTGCATGGGAAGAAACGCATGACGGCGAAAAATTGATCGTCGTTCGAAAAGGCGCGACGCCGGCATTCCCGGGACAAAAAGGATTTGTCGGCGGTTCTATGGGCGACAATTCAGTTATCATTGAAGGAGTCGATCATCCGGAAAGTCAATTATCGTTCTATTCAACGGTTCATGGGGCGGGCCGTGTTATGAGCCGCCGCGCAGCAGCAGGAAAATGGCGCAAAAATAAAAGAGGCCATCGCGTTCGCAGCGGCGGTGAAGTCAGCGACGGCATGATGCTTTCGTGGATCAAAGAAAAAGGCGTGGAGTTGCGCGGCGCCGGCGTGGATGAATCGCCCCATTGTTACAGACGGCTGAATGAAGTGCTCAATGAACATCAGAATTCTATAAAAATTTTATACGTTCTTCGCCCCATCGGCGTCGCGATGGCTGGGGAAGACGTGTTTGATCCTTACAAAGACTAGTCCTTCAATTAAATTCTAACGGTGAAGTTATGAATATTCTTGTGCTGAATACAGGCAGTTCGTCGGTAAAATTCCAAGTCATCGAAACGAATCTCGAACTTATCGAAAAAAATGCCGACCGGAAAATTGCTTCCGGATTGATCGACCGCATCGGGAGTGAATCGATCATTACATTTCGCGTCCATGAAACGGGAGCGGCGTTTAAACAAACCGCACCGATCCGCGATCATAAAATAGCCGTTGACAAAATCATCAAATGGATCGTTTCGAAAGAAGCCAATCTCAACACCATCAAATCCCTCAACGACATTCACGCTGTCGGACATCGGGTCGTTCATGGCGGCGAAACTTTAACATCATCGGTTTTATTGGACGATGCGGTGATCAGAGAAATTGAAGATTGTATTGAATTGGCGCCCTTGCACAATCCCGCCAACCTCAAAGGCATCTATGCCGTTCAGGAAATTTTTGGAAAAGGTATTAAACAAGCGGCCGTTTTTGACACGGCTTTTCATCACACCATTCCGGATTACGCCTATCTGTACGCGATTCCGTATCAATTGTATCGACGTTATAAAATCCGCCGGTATGGATTTCACGGCACGTCTCATCGGTACGTCGCCTATCGCTATCGAACCATCAACCAAATCGCAAAAGAAAAAGTTAATCTTATTACCTTGCATCTCGGAAATGGTTGTTCGATTTGCGCTATTAAAAACGGTAAATCTTTCGATACATCGATGGGAATGACGCCTCTCGAAGGATTGGTCATGGGTACACGCTCCGGCGATTTAGATCCTGCAATTATCCAATTTTTAACGCTAAAAGAAGGGTATTCACTTGCAGAAGTTGAAACGATTTTCAATAAGCAATCCGGGCTTTTGGGTATTTCCGGTTTGACCAACGATATGCGGGAATTAATCGCTGAAGCCGATGAACATGATGATCGCCGCGCTAAATTAGCTATTGAAATTTTCTGCTATCGCGTCAGAAAATATATCGGAGCCTATACGGCCGCAATGGGAGGAATCGACGGAATTGTTTTCACCGGAGGTATTGGTGAAAATTCAGATCGGATACGTCAAAAAGTATGCGAAGGTCTGGATTGGTTCGGAGTAAAAATGGACCAAAATGCTAATAAGAATCTTAATGCCGGAAAGGAAGGCAAATTCTCGGCCTCCGATTCAAAAGTCGCGCTTTGGGTAATACCTACGAATGAGGAACTTCTGATAGCCCGCGATACCGTGCGCTGCATCGAAAAAATTACAAAAAACTAATGTTCAAAACTCTTTTCACCTGCGCGAACTGCTATTGAAAGGATGTTTTCTTTTGGAGGGTAAGGGCAGTTGTAATTATCGCTGTAAGCGCACCATGGATTGTAAGCCAGATTAAAATCCAAAACATACATATCGTTAGGCTTTTCCTCTAAATCCAAATATCGTCCGGCATCGTAAGTTTCCTTACCGGTTGTGGCGTCTTTAAATGGAATGAAAAGATAATTTTCATGGCCTTCAATCGGTGGATTCGCTTTGAAAACGTTAAGCCGGTTATTTTTTCCTTCTAGCTCAGACTCAAAATAACCGTATTCGATATAATGTTTACGCTTTCCTTTTGAAGTCAACATTTCAAGTTCACGAGGATTATCGTATTTATTTAATTTGACCCAAAACCGATAAGTAGAATCTTCGGGGAAATAATTTAATCCATGAAATTGCTTTTTTAAGCTGTCACCTAACGGCGATTCCTCGCTTAAGAAATAAGCATCTTTTTCAGAACGTAGTTTTGAAATATTGGCAATTTCAGAAAGCGGTACCGCCGGTTTTTGACAAGCAATCAGTACGGCCATGAGTAAAAATGTTATTCGCAGAACGTTCATTTTTATTTTTAATTAAACACTTTAATTAAGCATAATAAATTCAAAGATAAATAGAATTATAGTTGCACAACTATTTTACTGCATCAACTAATTCTCTCGCATTTTCCAGAGAGGCTTCAGTTACAGTTTCCCCGCCTAATAATTTTGCCACTTCATGGATTTTCTCATCAAAGTCCAACTTATTAATCCGCGTCACAGTCTTGTTCCCCTGTGTAGATTTAGTGACGGAGAAATGGCATTGCGACATACTGGCAATTTGCGCCAGATGCGTTATACAAATGGTTTGATGGGATTGCGCCAAAGCATACAAAGCTTTGCCGACCGATTGAGCCACTCTTCCCGATATACCGACGTCGATTTCGTCGAATATAAGCGTAGGAATTTGGTCCGACTCGGCCAGAGCCGTTTTCAAACTCAACATGATGCGCGACACTTCTCCGCCTGAAGCAACTTTTATCAAAGGTTTTGGATTTTCTCCAAGATTGGCGCTCAGGAAAAACTCGACCTGATCGATTCCCTTAGCGCCGGCTTTTAAAGGCTCGCCTTTGATCTTCACAAAACTTTGCTGATCGGCAGCCGTATCGATTTTCACTTTGAATACGGCATGTTCCATTCCAAGTTTTTTCATTTCATCGACAACAAGTTTTTCTAATTTTTGTGAAGCTTGTTTGCGTGATTGGGAAATATGCAAAGCTTTTTCGATATAAACCTGAACATCCTTTTCGAGTTGTTGTTTTAATTTCTGTAATTCGGCATCAAAATTTTCTGACAAATTGATTTGTTCTTCCAACTCAGCTTTTTTGATAAGAATATTTTCAATCGATCCGTATTTTTTCTTCAGCCGTTGAATCTTGGACAAACGTTCCCTGATCGCTTCCAGCCGTTCGGGATCAAAAGTTATACGATGATTATAATCGCCTACCCAACGGGCCGTTTCTTCGATAGTAATTTTGGCGGTTTGGAATTGTTCCACAACTTCTGAAAATTTACTATCGATCGTTTTTAATTCATTGAAATCGGTTTCGATACTTGCAAGATTGCCAACCATGGCATTTTCGGCCTCATACAAGATATCAAAAATTTTCTTCGTCAATTCAAACAGCCTTTCGGAGTTACCGGATATTTTTTCTTCATGGAGCAATTGCTCGTCTTCGCTGGGTTCAGGCGATACGTCCGTTATTTCCTTCAACTGATGGGAATAGATTTCATACTTTTCTTTATACGTTTCTTTTTGAGAACTGATTTCCTGAATTTTCTTATTGAGGTCTGAAATTTTTTTGTATTGATCGGCCAAATCATTTGCTAAAGCTTCCAATCGGGCAAATTCATCCAGAATATCGATGTGCACTTCCTGTCGTAGCAAGTATTGATGTTCGTGTTGTCCGTGCAGATCGACCAGAAAATCTCCGATCGAATTAAGAACGCTGTTGGTGATGAGGTTGTCATTGATGAAACATCGGCTTTGTCCTTTGGATGAAACTTCACGACGAAGTACGATGGCGTCATCGGAAATATCAATTTCTTGCTCGTACAGGAATTTTTTCAATTTCGCGTTTTTACTGATTAGAAAATGGCCTTCGATAACGGCACGTTCTGCGCCGGTACGGATGGAGTCCGTACTCGCCCGTTCCCCCAAAATCAAGGACAATGCTCCGATTAAAATCGATTTACCTGCGCCCGTTTCACCGGTTATGATATTTAACTCTTTTTCAAAAGTTATTTCCGCTTCTTCGATGAGCGCAAAATTTTTTATATACAACGATGTAAGCATTGCTTGACAAAAAAAGCTGAAGGATGGAAAATTTTCG
>JABWBZ010000176.1 GCA_013359335.1 bacterium | reverse complement strand
TGAAAAATCGCAATTACAAAGACAGTTGGCCAATCTTACGATCACACAAAAACTGTTTCGCTACTGGCACATGTTCCATTTGCCGTTCGCCGTCATAATGTTCATCATCATGATCGCTCACATTGTGACGGCGTTCTTGTTCGGTTACGGATGGATATTTATGGAGTAAAAATAGTATGCGCCGCTCATTGATTATAAAAAATGTCATCCCATTTATTTTTCTTTTTTTACTGCTTATCGGCGGAGCGATCCTTGCAGACTGGTTTCTGCATGCCATCGGATACGTGTGGATCGGACGATATTTCGGAATAGCCGGAACGATTTTAATTGCCGCTTCTTTTATTTATTCGCTTCGCAAATATAAATGGATCCGTCGCGGCTCACCGAAACGATTACTCCTTGTTCACGAATACTTGACGTGGATAGGTTCGCTGATGATTTTGATTCACGGCGGCATTCATTTCAATGCCTTGTTGCCGTGGTATGCCATTGCGGCTATGATCATCGCCGTCGCCAGCGGGTTGACAGGAAAGTTTTTGCTAAAACGCTCGTCTGAGGCCATCGCATTCAGACGCGAGGTTTTACAGAAAAGAGGCATGGATAGCGAATCCATCGACCGCCAATTGTTTTGGGACGCCCTGGTTTTTGATCTCATGAAAAAATGGAGACTGGTACATCTTCCCATTACTTTATTTTTCGGATTGCTTGCTTTTTTACACATACTGACGATTTTTATTTTCTGGAGCTGGCGATGAAAACTTTAATGCTAACAATGACCCTAGTGATTGGATTAGCTTATACATGGATGATAATTTATTTTCCTCACGTCATGCTTAATCCCGGCGAACTTGCCGACGCACACAAAGGGCTCGATCAGGATTGTTTTGCCTGCCATACTGCATTCAACGGTTTGCCAGCGGCCAAGTGTTTGCAATGCCATCCTATCGACCGTATTGGTGTTTTGACAGTTGAGGGATTTCCGGCAGCTAGCGCCAAAAAAAGACCGGCTTTTCATGACCAACTGAAAACTCAGGAATGTATGGAATGTCATTCCGATCATCTTGGCCGAAGGTTTTCACCCATTGCATTTTCTCACGAGTTGTTAGCCGATACGCTCCGTCAACAGTGCACAACTTGCCATACGCAACCTGGCGATCGTATTCATTCAAATCTTAAAACCGTTTGCGGCCAATGTCACACGACCAATGCTTGGAAGCCGGCCCATTTCGATCACGCGGCATTGGGCCCGATTGAAAACTTAAAAAACTTAAATTGTATCTCTTGCCATGAAAAGCCCATTGATGCTCTTCATAAAACATTCGCAACGACTTGCGGCGATTGTCACACAACGAATCAATGGAAGCCGGCCACTTTCGATCACGATCGTTATTTTCGTTTTGATCGGCATCACCGGACAGAATGCGTTACTTGCCACACGGGAAATAACTATCAATCATATACCTGTTATGGCTGCCATGAACACACGCTTTCGAATATCCGTTCGGAACATTTCGAAGAAGGCATTATCAGTTTTGACAATTGCGCGCAATGCCATCGCAGCGGCAATAAACACGAAGCCGAAGGCAATGAAAATAAGCGAAAGAACAAAGAATCTGAGGAGGATGACGATTAATCATTTATGTGAGAAACGGTTTCAGACTTTCCACCACCATCACAAAAGGAATTCCTATGAAAGACAAAAAAACTCTCGGGTTTTTTATTGCCGGCGCACTTCTGTTGATGATTGCCGTTTACAATTATTTTCAATTGACGGCGTCTCAGCCGGTTCGTAATGAGGACGCATCTTCGGAGCAAACCGGAATTTCATCGATTGAGGGCAAAACCATGCCGGATAACCACGATCAATTGGTTCAAGTGCAGCAACTCATGGAATATTTGAAATCGAATCCCACCGACACCGATCATTGGATTCAACTTGGCAACATGCTTTTTGATGCGGGTAATTTTGCCGAAGCCATTGAACCTTATCGTACGGCGCTGCAACAACGCTCAGAAAATAACGACGTCCGCACCGATTATGCCGTTTGCCTGTTCAACACCAATCGGTCCGATGAAGCCATTACAGAGCTTAACGTCGTGATAAAAAACAATCCGGATCATGCAACGGCTTTATATAATTTAGGCGTTATCCACTCGCATAACGGCCGCAACGATCAAGCGCGGATTTTTTGGAATCGCGCGATTCAAGCGGCGCCGAATTCCGATATCGCACCGAAAGCCCGGCAAGCTTTGACTAATCTGAAGTAAGAATGAAAAACGTCATCCCATTCGTTTTGAGTTTTATCACCATCGTCGGCGCCCAAGCGTATGCGCAATTTTCTCCGGGTGAGTTGGCACAGCCCCACGCTTATCTCGAAGGCATCGATCATTGTACACAATGCCACGACCTCGGGAAAAAGATCGATAACGCCAAGTGTATCGATTGCCATACGCTTATCAAAAGCCGCCTTGAAAAAAAAACCGGTTATCATGCTTCCGCCGATGTGCGTGGAAAATTATGTTACGAATGCCATCACGACCACAATGGCCGTGAATTTGTCATGGTTGAATGGAAACCATCGAAAGAAAAATTCAATCACGAGCTGACCGGTTACAAACTCGAAGGAAAACATAAAACCGATAAGTGTGAAGTCTGCCATCAACCCGGCTTCATCAACGATCAGGCCGTGATTCAACGGGTACAAGACGGATTAAATTTAAATCAAACGTTCCTCGGGCTTTCACAAGACTGTAGATCGTGCCATTTTGACGAACATCGCGGACAGTTCGATCATTGTTCCGGGTGCCATGATTTTCAGGATTGGAAACAATCGTCCTCCGCTAAATTCGATCATCAGAAGACCCGTTACGCGCTGACGGGCAAACATGCTTCGGTTCAATGCACGAAATGCCATGCGGCCGTGAACGATGCCAAGAAAAAACCAGATGGAAAAACAGATGTCGATTATTTTAAATACAAACCGCTTAACTTTTCCAATTGTTCTCCTTGCCATGCCGATCCGCATCAAAACAAATTCGGCCAAAACTGCGCGTCGTGTCATGAAACTACAGACTGGCGTAATATCCGCCATCAATCTTTTGATCATTCGTTAACGCGGTATCCGCTCGTCGGAAAACACACGACCGTCGCCTGCCATCGCTGCCATCAGCCCGATCCGAAAAAACCGCCTGTTTACAAAAATATGAAATTCGCCGAATGCGCGGACTGTCATGCCGATGCGCATGCCGGACAACTGGCCGCGCGAACGGATAAAGGCAAGTGCGAATCGTGTCACGACGCCTTCGGATTCCGCCCATCGCTTTTTACCGTTGCGAGACATACAACGGAGAGCCGTTATTCCTTGACCGGCGCTCATGAAAAAACCGAATGCATCAAATGCCACGTAAAATTACCGCCAAAAGAATTTAAAAACCGGACAGGATTCAAGACGGCGGCCGATTCAAATTTTATAGTATTAAAATTTTCAGATCAACGTTGTAGCGCCTGTCATAAAGACGTCCATCACGGGCAATTCGCTGAAAAACTGAAAAACAATGATTGCGACATCTGCCATAAAACATCGTCATGGAAAGATCTGATTTTCGATCACGCAAAAAACTCTCAATTTCCATTGCTTGGTAAACATCACAATGTCGCCTGTGAAAAATGCCACCCGACGGTCGATACGGAATTCAAACGTGTTTTATACAAACCCATTTCGAGGTTCTGTGAACATTGCCACATTGATATTCACGAAGGACAACTCTCACACCATGCTGAAGCTACGCCCGATCATCCGAAAACTTATTGTGAGAAATGCCACACCAACAAAACATTCAAACGAACGATCTTCGATCATAATGTACAATCGCGTTACGCGCTGACGGGCGCACATCAAAAAGTTGCCTGCAATAAATGCCATATACAAACTAAGATCAAAACGGATACGCTGAACACGCTGTACAAGCCGATCAGCACGGAATGCGCTGCCTGTCATCCCGATCAACACGAAGGAGTATTTGAACTTAAATGAAACCGGTAATTTTAATTACGTTGGTGAGTGTGCTGATCGGATGGAATGAGGCGCAGTTTTCTTTCCATCCGGATTCTTCATCGCTGGCAAGTTTATTACCCGACACACCGCGGGTCAACATTCCTCACAAAACGTTTGATGTCCCCTGCGAAGCCTGCCACACGATGGAATCGTGGAAAATTTTAAAACCGGACATCGATTACGATCATGCACGAACGGGTTTCCCTTTGATTGGAGCGCACCTCCAAATTGCTTGCAGTGCCTGCCACGCGGGCGGGAAATTCAGCGCGACGGTGCGCGAATGTTACATGTGCCACGCGGACCCGCACCAGGCTGAACTTGGCGTCGATTGCGAGCGTTGCCATAATGAAACCGCCTGGGCGCCGTCGATTTTCACGCATGACGATCAAACATTTTTCATGACCGGAGCGCACAAAGGGCTTGATTGCGCGAGTTGCCATAAAAACCTGATCACATTTAAAATGCCGGCCATCAGGGAATGCGGCGATTGTCACGTTCCGCTCGGCGCGACGACGGATCATACCCGGTATAAAATTTTCGGCGACTGCCTCGCATGCCATAATTTAAACGCGTGGGACAATTATCCGCATTTAGACGAATGGTTTTCGCTCACCGGCCATCATCGCCGTAGCTGCGAAACCTGTCATCGCCAGGCGCCGAATTATTCAACCTACACGTGCCGCGAATGCCACGATTTCGATCACAAAGGCGAAGGGCACGATGATTAAAACTGAATCAAAATTTTTATGAAAAAAATAATCCTGCTTTTTTTGGTGACGGCCATTCCCGCCCTCGCCCAAAAGAATTCAAACCTAATCGGACGATTTTCTACCGGATGGAATTATTATTCAAAAGGCGCGTCGCTGTCGCCTCAACTCAACAGTTTTACTAATTACGGAATGCTCAACTACCGTTCATTCGCTGGCGACGGACAGTCGATCCGATACCAGTTACGCGGAGATTTTTACCAAAAGACGGGATTGACAACGACGCCCACGCTCGATCGCGGCGAACAATTCAACAACCGCTACATCGTCAGGCAATTGTACGGTTCTTATGCGGTCTTTCGCGGCGAAATTAAGCTGGGACGTGTTGTTCCATTGGGTACGAATGTCGATGCGTATCCGATCAACGGAGCGATTGTTGAAAATATATTAATAGGCAACGTTTGGCGTGTGTCGGTTTTCGGTGGAAAAATTCACGATGAATACGCCAATCGTCTTGAAGGATTGGGCTACAATGCAGGCGGAAGCCTGGTTTACGACAGGAAAACGTGGATGGCCGGCACCGGTTTTACTAGCGAACAATTACGCCAAACAAAATTAAGCAAAGCGTATCTCTTTGGAGAATATCGCCCTTCCGTCCAATGGCGGCTGAGTTCACGTAATCAATATATTGTGAATCATTCTTTGATCGGGTACTCGCAGAACGCGGCCTATTATCGTTTCAATAAAAACCTCAGCGCGCGATTGTTCGTCGAATACCATAATCGCCGCGCCTATGCCCCGGCGCCAACGGACAGCATCGGGTGGGATCGGTTTTTCGAAACGAGAAAAGAAACGCTGTTCGGCGGATCCGTACGATATCAGATTTTTAATTTTAAGAAAATCGGCGCGCTGGACGCGGTCCCCGCTTTCAGGAAACGTCTGGGCAATGACGATTTGACGTATGCCGCTTTGCAGTTGAATTACCGAAATTATTTTTGGTCGCGATTTAATTTTGGATTAGGAGGAAGTTACACCAGCAATCAATGGTTGAATAATGTCAAAGCAAGCGTGTATTGGAACAAAGATTTTTTCAATGGAAGATTGGATGGCGGGATTTCAGCGGCTTTCAACGCGTATACATGGAGTAATGCAGGCGCCAGTACCAAAAATTTATCGACGGTATCGGCGGATCTGAATTATCGCTTTAATTCATCATGGAATGCCGCTTGCGGAATTTATGAAGAATTCGGTAACGCGACCGATCCGCATTCGGGGATGAACGTGCGGATAAATTATTATCTACGATAAAATTTTTTCCCGCCGCAATTCGTCGATCAACGAAATTTCAGGCGTCAGATGAATCGCACGCATTCCAGCCGCCTTTGCTCCTTCCACATTGGCCGGCAGATCATCGATGAATAAGGCTTCGGGCATTGCCACATCCAATCGTGAACATGCGATTTCATAGATCGCCCGATCCGGTTTTATTAAACCGGTTTCGTGTGAATATACACGCGCGTCGAATTGATGCAGAAATCCGTAACGCTCTTCGATCCACGCGACATGCGATGCATTCGTATTGGAAATCAATCCGACGGAATATTGTGATTTCAGCAATGAAATAAGGTCGATATGTTTTTGAATCGGCTCGAAAATATCGTTCCATAAATGCCGGAGTTCATCGATCGTTCCTCCATAATCCATCGATTGGCTCAATTGCACAAAAAAATCTTCCGTTGAAATTTTTCCCCGCTCGAAATCCAGCGCTAACGGGCTTTGCGTGACAAGTTGTAAAATCTCATTGTATGATTTGGCGGAACGCCGTGCCATCGCGGCGGCGCTGCGTTTCCAGTCAAAATGAACCAGCACTTTTCCTAAATCAAAAATCACAGCTCGGATCATATTTTTCTTCGTTTCAATTTTGTTTCAATTTTTTTGTTTCAATTTTGCAGAGGCGAAGAATATAAAATAATTTCCTCACCATCAAAAGATTTTCTTTCGGCAACATTGTTAACAAATTATTACTCGCTTCCATTTCCCAATCGCCAACTTATTTCCTTAATTATCAATACTTCAATGGTATTTATCTCCCATCACATTCTCGTTTATTTAACAATACGGTAACATTCATATAATAAATCATTAGTACAAGCGCATTAAATTTAACTGTTTTCTATGCTTGTGTGACCTGTTCCTAACGCTCAAATTCTTAACATCCAATAAAAGGAGAAACATCTCATGCGTTTATCGAAATGGCTCGTTTTCGCGATCATGCTGACGGGGCTGGCTGTCTTGGCAAGCTGCGGCGACAAAAAGAAAGAATTCAAAAAAGAAGAAGGCACGGAAATGAAATCATCCACGGCAGCCGCAGCTTCAACGGCGGTCAAAGTGGATGAAAATCTTCCGAAATATGAAAAAACCAGCGGCGTCTCGGGCAATCTTAACAGCATCGGTTCCGACACGATGAATAATCTGATGACGTTGTGGGCGGAAGAATTCAAAAAATTCTATCCCAGCGTCAACGTGCAAGTCGAAGGTAAAGGTTCGAGCACGGCTCCTCCGGCTTTGATCGAAGGCACCGCACAACTCGGCCCGATGTCGCGCCCGATGAAAAAAGAAGAA
>JABWBZ010000175.1 GCA_013359335.1 bacterium | reverse complement strand
ATCGATTCCGTCCCTTATAGAATCACTAAAATCTAAACCAATAACCAAGTTTCATATCGCCGCTTAAAAAACTTTACACAACATTTGACATTAACTCATGATACCGCCCAAAGTTATTGGCAATATTCCTATTATTATCTTTTTTGTCATTCTGAAACTACTATAGAAATTAATAATGACTGCAGAGATTATATGGTATACGTTTTTTTCTTCTTTGACTTAGTCAATTTAGATTTGAATTTTTCAGCTGCTATTTTGATTTGACGATAATACTCGTTTTTATCATTCCAATATAAATCAGCCATCTTATCCCGAATTTCACGAGTCATTTTGACGGCATCAAAATGTTTTTTCATAACAAAACCTCCCTTGGACTTCGAATATCAATGACGGAGTACTGTTTTATTTAATTCTAAGAATTGAATTTCTTGTGGATAGGAATCCAATAATTCTTTCACATGAATTGGGGCACCAGCAATTTCAGAAATGGTTACTACTGACGATACAATTTCAATTTTCCCTGAATCAATTTCATCAAACAATTTTTTAGTATCTTTTGTAAATTCTTCATCAAAAAAACCACCAAAAACGGAAGTATCAATATAAAACCGCATCAAATCTCCATTTCTAAATGTGTAACAAGTTTAAAATAGAATGGTTTAGAAATCAACTCAAAACTGCGTGGCAATTCCGAAGTGAACTTTTCCGTTGTTGAATGGATCGTCTTTTCCGAGGCCGTAGTCGAGGGCGAATAATCCGAGCCGTGTTTGAAAACGAATACCAAAACCGTAGCCCATCGGCCAGCCGTTTTCTGTGATCACGCGCGTTTGATCGCTGGGCGCGTACGCTTTGCGGTAATAATAACCGGCATCCCAAAAAATAAAAATTCGTGACTGGGGCGACGTCAGCCAGCGCAGTTCGAAATTATTCCACCCGATGCGCGTACCGTTGTAAAAATCTTCGGTGTAACCGCGCAAGTCATTCAAACCGCCGAACAAAAATTGCTCGCTGTAAGGTACAATCGACTGCGGCGTTTTGTAGACCCATCCGTGTGTACCGTTGAATACGACAAAGCGGCGCGTCACCGGCCAATACGTTTCCACGTCGATGCTGATTTTTTGCGTCGACAGTTTTTGTTTTACAAATTTTCCCACGACCGGGACGCCGTTGATCTGCAGCGTGTCGGCTCCGTCGGCGATTTCCGTAAAAAACGTTTCGTCTTTTTTGCCGTATTCCAGTAGCGTTTTATAAAAAAATCCGCTTCGGGGATTGATCCGGTCGTCGCGCGTGTCGTAACTGAAGCCGATATAACCGGAGTAAAACGTTGCGGAAGGGATATTGAATAAAAAACTATTCGTCCAGCCGGCCGGGTCGATGATTTTTTGTTTCCCGCCAAAAAGACCGCGCGTATTTCTTCCGAGTAATACGCTGCCGTCGATACCGAACGACCGTTCGACGTACGTCGTATCTTGAACGATTTGCTGAATTGAAAATCCAAGATTGACCGGATAATTCAAAACCCACGGTTCGGTGTAAGCTAAATAAAAATCCTGAGAGTACCGGTTTTTCTTCTGCCAGCGTACGTCTAATTGCCGCGCGGAACCGAAAAGATTTTGAAAGGATAAATTAAACAAGCCTGTGAAATAGCCTTTTTCATCGGTATTGGGTTGTTTCGGTACATAACCGGCAACGCCGTCGATGGTATTCGCATTACCTTCGGCTATCTGAATTTTCAGAGCGAACGAACTGTCGTCGAGATAAAGTAATTCAGGTTCCGCCACGTTTTGGATGAAAGATAATTTTTTCAAACGCATCACGGCATCGTCGATCGCTTTTTGATCGTAACGCATCGGCAATTGCAAATTCAATTCACGCAATAAAATCGGTTCCTTCGTCTCGGTCTGTCCGGCCGTTGTAATTTTTCTGACGGTTACAAGCGTTCCTTCATTAACGGCAAGTTGAATTCTCATAAGGGGCATTTCATCGCACGAGTATAAATGAATGCCGGTAACTTCAATATGCGCAAAAGGGAAGCCGTTGCGCTCGTACAGCGATAGAAGATTCTGCAGATTTTCTTCCAGAATCACAGGATCGAAAGTTTGTCCGGTCAAATTCCATACGTCGTAAACGGCCTTCGGCAAAAAAAATTCAACACCTTCGATCGACATAGAATCGACTTTGATTGGCCGGTTTTCCGTGATGAAAAAAACAACGCTTGTCTCTGAGCTGTCGCCGTTAAATGTACGCACGATCGAGTCGATGGATGCCAGATAAAACAACTTCGATTGATAAAAATTTAAAATCCGGTGAGCATCGTCATTCAAAACGTCTTCACGCAGCGGCAGGGCTTCTCGAGTCCGGATGAGCGATTGTAATTTCGGAGAAGAAGCGGAGTGATTGCCGATGAATTTGATTTTTTTGACGACAGGCGATTGCGAAAATAAAGGTGAGGTTAAAATGAATAGCAGACAAAGGAGTTTCAATTGAAAATTGAAACTTAAAAAGTGAAAGTTAGTTAATAACTTTTTCATGGTTGTTGTACGACAATTTCAGCGCGGCCGCGCGTGAGATCGATCAATTTCGATTTAAAAACATCGATTTTACCGGCACGGACGTGCACGCTCATCTCGGTGTTTTGTTCGTACCGTGTTTCAATGATTTTACCTTCGACGGATGAAATCAGCCGCATGATCGTATTGGTTTCTTCGTACGGAAAACGAATAGCTAAAGATTCGTAAATAATTTCTGTCATAATCGGACATTGTTCAAGCGCCGCCAGCGCGGCATCGCCGTAAGCGCGCACCAATCCGCCCGTGCCCAATTTCGTTCCGCCGAAATATCGCGTCACGACAACGGCAATGTTCGTCAATTGTTTGGCAAGGATGGCATGATAAATCGGTTTGCCGGCGGTGCCGGAAGGTTCGCCGTCATCGTTGTACCGGAAAACCGGCGAGGCTCCGAATCCGACGTGATAGGCATAACAATTATGCGTGGCGTCAAAATATTTTTTTGAAATTAGGGTGATAAAAGCTTCGGCGTCTTTGGGGGAGTCGGCATGCGCGGCAGTGGCGATAAATTTCGATCCTTTGACTTTGATCTCGGATGTTTGTTCATCGCGGATCGTATAAAACTCGTCCGTCATCGTCCGTGGCCGCGGATCGGCGTTTGATCGGAATTATTCTTCAATAAATATCTTTCCTTTATTGATCACGCCGAACGCTTTGCCTTTCATGGTGTAACCGTTGTACGGCGTATTGACGCCTTTCGAGCAAGTGCGCGTAACGTCGTACGTCCATGTTTTTTCAGGATCGATGATCGAAAGATTGGCCGGCGAGCCTGGCGTGAGTTGAGGAATCGGGAGGTTCAGAATTTTCCGAGGAGCAATCGCCATTTTTTCCAGTGCGCTGTGGAGCGATATAACATTTTTGTGTACTAAATCGTTGAAGGCAATACCGATGCAGGTTTCCAATCCGGTGATGCCGAACGCGGCTTGATCGAATTCACATTCTTTGTCTTCGACGGTATGCGGCGCGTGGTCAGTGGCGATCACGTCGATTGTCCCGTCTTGCAGGCCGCGTTTGATTTCTTCGAGATCTTTGCTCTCGCGCAGCGGAGGATTCATTTTCGCAAATGTATCGTAATTTTCAACCGCCGCATCCGTCAACGTAAAATGATGCGGGCATACTTCGCACGTCACATTCACGCCGCGCTTTTTGGCCTCGCGTACGAGGCGCACTGTTCCGCCCGTCGAAATATGAGCAATGTGCACGTGCGAGCCTGTGTATTCGGCGAGCAAAATATCGCGCGCGACTACAACTTCTTCCGAAATATTCGGAATTCCCCGCAAACCCAGCCGTGTGGAGGTGAATCCTTCGTTCATTGAACCTTTATTGGATAATTGTTTGTCTTCCGCATGTTCGATCACAGGGATGCGGTACATCTTCACGTATTCCAGTGCCCGCCGCATAATTTCAGCGTTGTAAACGGGATCGCCGTCATCGCTGATGCCGACAACGCCGGCTTCGACCAGATGGCCGATTTCTGCCAGCTCTTTACCTTCGCGTTTTTTTGAAACACAGCCGACCGGATACACATCGACTAGATGATTTTGCGCTTTGGATTTGATAAAGTGAACGGTGTCGGCGGTGTCGATCGGCGGCATCGTATTGGGCATGCAGGCAACGGCGGTAAAACCTCCGGCCATCGCGGCATTGCAGCCTGTGAGGATGGTTTCTTTATCTTCACGCCCGGGCTCGCGCAGATGAACGTGCATATCGATCAATCCGTGCGTGACGATTTTGCCTTTTAGATCGATGGTATCCGCAACGGTCGTCGTAGCTTTTCCAATCGTGTCGATTTTTCCATCGGAAATTATTATATCCGTCACTTCATCGCGTTTGTTAAGTAAATCAATCAGCCGCGCATTTTTCAGTAACAGTTTTTGAGGAAGGACTTTTGCAGTAATTTCTCTGGCCATCAGCGAACTCAATTTAATTGGTTAGACTAAATTCATAGATAATGTAAGCCATCATCACGCCGATCATTGCGAGCATCAGCGGTTTCATATTTTTCGACTCACTTTTGTAATAGACGCCGCGGATTTTTTGTAAATCCGTGTCACGAAAAAAATCGCCGATTTGGAGAGTGACGACTCCTTCAGCTATCGAATAAAACCGACCGTTTAATTGGGTACCGTCATACAGGTGCAATACGACCGGATCACCCGGTTTGAGCGCCTTGAGGATCGCTTCAATTTCTCCGACACGCGCCGTTCGCTCCGTTTCGCTCAATTCTTTATCGTCATGAATGTAGATATTGTGCCCACAGCCGGCAAGAAACAGCAGCAGTCCGATAAGAAGAGGTTTCATAAGTTTTATTTAAATAGTTTTTTTGACGACGCAATTTCTATTAAATCGCACAAAATTGCAAGCATTATCCCGCCGGTTTATTCCGCATCGCGTCGGCGACGGTTTTGAAAAAAGCCTGCATGGGTTCTGCAAGATTTCTGTCAATGATCACTTCGGCAATCGCGCGATCCATACACATCAGCCACTGATCGCGTTCACGGTCGCCGATGGGAAATGGCGCGTGCCGGGCTCGCAACATCGGATGGCCGTATTTTTCCATGTACAACGGCGGCCCGCCAAATCGTCCGATCAGAAATGAAAATAATTTGTCACGGGACGAATCCAAACTTTTCGGATGCAAGACGCGGATATCGTGTGCCACCGGATCGGAATCCATGATATCGTAAAAACGATCAACCAATTGGCGGATCGTCGATTCGCCGAGTTTTTGGTACAACGTTCCGATTATATTTAGAGGAACTTCCTGAATCATGTTGTCTTCGGTTATTTTACTTTTCCAAACAGATCAACGTTGCCGACCTTGAACGGAATTTCATAAAACTGAACGTCGTCGTTTAGTTCAACTTTGATCGATCCGCTGGCGGGCAATTTTTCGAAAGACAATTGCCACGTGCAGCCTTCTTCCGAATACCCGCTGGAGTAGGAACTGAACGGCTGAATGCGGGCTCCGTCCGGACCGGATACGATCACGTCGCGGATTAAGCTTTCCTGCACGTTGAATTTGAGCCGGAGATCGTGCTGATATTCGGTCACGTTCGCTTCTTCGATGATCGCGCCTAATTCGTTGCCGGTTGTGCCTGTATCAAATCGTTTGATGCCGGTATCGATCATTTTGGTTTTTCCCGCAACCTGACCATACACGGTTCCGCTGATTTCTTTCATGCCTTTGACGGCCGCCGAAGGAAATTTCAGTGAAAAACTCCATTTCGCGAACGATTTATTTTTGGACAAATCGGCCCAATTCGTTTCCCGGTTCCAATCATCCGGCATCAGGTCTTCGCCATTGTCGGCGACGGCCGTACTCAGAACGACCTTATCGATTTTCATGATAGCGCCGGGTAATTCTCCGATGAAAGTCACTTGATAACTTTGATCCTGGCCGAATAGCATGTAGTCAGGGTCGTTCATGTCGGAATACGTGATGCGTGCAATACTGACGTTTTTAAAACTGCCGCCTTTGTAATTTTCAACTTTCACATCGGTTTTACCGCTTTTCGACTGGCTGCCGCTGAGGTCAATCGTCTTTTTCAATTCTTCGAAACTGATTTTCGCCGCCGCCACTTCCTTTTCGTAATCGAATAGCGGTTTCAATTTTCCTTTAGTCGTGGCGCGAATCGGGCCTTTTTCGCCGAAAATCATTTCATTGATATCTTCACCGACCGGCGGACCGGTTTTGATATCCGCACCGGCCATCGCCTGAGCTTTTAGAAATTTTTCGTCAGCCATTAATTTATCCAAGGCATCGATAAATTTCTGCCCGTCGAACGCAATGGAGACGCGTCCTTTTTCGTCGGTTTTGAAATTCGACGTTTTTTCGATTTTACCGGGCAATTCAAAGCTGGCGTCCGTCCGCATCGTACTCAAAAATGCCGTCAACATCGGTTTGATTTGCTGGTAACCGTTTTTCTGGTCTTTGATCGCTTTGTCGATATCAGCCTGATTGGTCAAAGGTTTGGTTTCGGATTTCTTTTTGGATTCTTTGTTGGAATTAATTTCCAAAACCATATTTCCTTGGGAATTTTTTGAAAACGTAATGCTGTCCATCAACATCACGTCTTTGAAACGTACAGAATTGACGTCGCGGAAATACGCGGTGCCTTTGAAGTAATTACGCCCATCGTCCAGCTTTTTGGTTTCAACGTCCGTCCATGCTTCGACGCCGGTAGCTTTGTTAATCACGGATTTCGCCAACTCATTGAGCGGATCTTTTTCTGAGCCCGCGCTCATATTCTCCATCATCGATGCGGAACGCACTTCAAGCGTGGCTTTGCCCGATCCGTCAGGATTCAATACATAATGCGCCGTCGTTTCAAAACAGCCGGTCACTAACCATGCGATGGCCGAGCATAGAATCAATAAATAAGTTTTCACGTCTCTCTCCTCAAAAAGTGAATCGTATAAAGTGAATATTATATTAATTGAAAATAAATCGTTTTAAGGTACAAGGTTTCAGGAATTTGCAATATCCACGGATGGTCGGGCGGTTGGTAGGTGATTGAGTGCACACGAAATCGCACGCTCAGATCGGCGGTCGCAAATCGCGCCGCTTCCAGCATCCGGTCGACGTCCATGTGGTACGCGCACGACGAAAGTACGACGTATCCGCCCGGATTCAATAATTTAATCGAGCCGAGTAATAATTTCCAATAAGCCCATTTTAATTTGTCCATGCCTTCTTTGCGTTTGGCCATGGCGGGCGGATCGATCACGATCAAATCAAATTTGCGAACTTTATCCGGCGATGCTTTCTGAAGCTCGCCTTGTTGATCCAGAAACTGAAAAACATCCTGCGCGATGAAT
>JABWBZ010000174.1 GCA_013359335.1 bacterium | reverse complement strand
ATGTGTTCAAATACTCCCGGCAAAGTAACAAACACCAATCCCGGCCCCGCCGACGGCTGCAATCCCTGAAAATAGACAAACGGAAAGATCATTAACCCGGCGAGAAACGCGACGGTCGTATCCGACAGCGTGACGATGGCGGCTGAACTCACTATGTTTTCAGATTTGTTCATGTACGAACCGTATGTAATTAAAGCCCCCATTCCAAGCGACAATGAAAAAAATGCCTGCGATAATGCGGTGTAAATTGTTTTAGCGGTAACAAGATCAAAATTGGGAACAAGGTAAAATTCAACGCCTTTCATTGCATTATCGAGTGTAAATGCGTACGCAATCAAAAAAAGTAAAATCAATACCAACGCTGGCATCATGATTTTCGACCATTTTTCAATGCCTTTCTGTACCCCGCCGGCAACGATCAGCGCGGTTGCCAACATGAACGTCAACGAGAAAAATAAATTATCCCAAAAATCCGTCGTATAACCGACGAAGTCTTTGGCGACATCAAAGTCCCCTCCGACCATGTGCAAAAAATATCCAAACGCCCAACCGGCAACCACATTGTAAAATGACAAAATCATAAATCCGCACAACACGCCGATAACACCCACGATTCCCCAACGCTTGTTACCGGACAACATCACGAATGCGCCATACGGATTGAGTTGCGTACGGCGGCCTATCGCAATTTCACTGACCATGATCGGAAAACATAAAACGAACGCACAGATGACGTAAATCACCAAAAAGGCCGCGCCACCGTTGGAACCGGCCTCGTACGGAAATTTCCAAATATTGCCCAACCCGATCGCCGAGCCGGCCGCGGCGGCAATAAAGCCAATCCGATTCGTAAATGAACCTCGCATACCTACCTCACGGTTATGTTAATCTTTGCAGAATAATCCGATGCGACTCAGGATAGACTTTCCTGATATCTAACGTCATGGTCTCAAGACTTGAATCTTCTACTCGCGGGAAAATCGATTAAAAAGATGTGCGTTGCTGGAAAAACGGAATAAGTATAAGCATCCTCATTTCAAAAGTCAATCGAATCGTAGGATTGTTAAAAAATTTCTGCAACGTTTTCGCCTGTTTTACGTATCGCGTTTGAAAAGTTTCCCTATTTATCCATTCTGCGGAAAATTAACCCGAATTCACCCCATTGGACGTGAAACAATATTTTCGTATTTGTAGTTAATGATCAAAGTCGTGGACTTGAGTATTTTTTAACCATTTATTTTTTACCATTAAAAGGAAAAATGCTATGGCTCGTTTGATTGGACTTTTGACCGCATGCTTCTTGACCGTATCCGCATTCGCCGGTAATGATGGATTATCGATTCACTATCACGTCAACATGACGAGGATCGAAACCGATTCGTTTTACGTGACGCTCGACGTCAGCGGATTTAAAAGCGACACGGCCGTTTTTCAATTTGCCTCCACGGCCCCGGGTACCTATCAAGTCATGGACGTCGGACGGTTCGTCGGCAGTTTCCATGCGTTTGACGCCGCCGGCAAACCGCTGGTCGTCGAACGGCGCGGAACCAACCAATACGCGATCTTCCGCGCGCGATCATTAGCCAAACTCACGTATCAGGTGGAAGACACGTACGATACCTCGATCAAAGAATTTCCCATCTACGTCATGGCCGGATCTAATCTCGAAAAAGACAATGCCGTCGTCAACGGCCAAATGGTGTTTGGATATTTTCACGGCTATCAATCCAATCCCATCCGGATTCGTTTTGAATATCCGAAAGACTGGACCGTCGGCAGCGCGTTGAACGCGGACAAAAACGAATACGTCGCCGATACGTTCGACCGTTTGGTCGATTCACCGACGCTGCTCGGAAAGCTGACCCATGCGGAAATGAAAGTCGGCGGCACCAAAGTGGACATCTATAGCTATTCCGAAAACGATAAAATCAAAGCCGACGACCTCGTTCCTGAAATGAAAAAAATGATCACCGCCGCCGATCAATTTCTCAAAGGCCTGCCGGTCAAACGCTATACTTTTCTTTTTCATTTTCGCGCTAATCCCGGACCGGTCTACGGCGCATGGGAACACAGCTACGCGTCTCTGTACGTCATTCCCGAAGGCGATGCGCCAAGTACGGCTGCAGGGGTCGTGAGCATAGCCGCGCATGAATTTTTTCATATCGTCACGCCGCTCAATATTCATAGTGAAATCATTGAAGAATTCAATTATATCAAACCCGTCGCCTCTCAACATCTTTGGCTGTACGAGGGCACGACAGAGTGGGCCAGCGATTTCATGCAGGTTCGCAGCGGGCAAATGTCCGATACGGAACTCATGAATCAAATTTCGCAAAAATTGCAAAATAACGATCAATATGATCCGAATGTGAGCTTAGTGGAACTCAGCCTTGGAAGCTTTGAAAAATACGTCGATCAATATCAGAACATTTACGACAAAGGCGCGCTTACGGCGATGTTTCTCGATATGCGTTTACTGGAATTATCCAAAGGCAAAAAAGGATTGCGCGACGTGATCAATACGCTCGCCAAAAAATACGGGCCGAAAAAAGCTTTTCCCGAAGATAAATTTTTCGACATTTTTGTGGAAATGACGTACCCGGAAATCCGCGATTATATCGATCAATACATCAAAGGATCCAAAGCTTTGCCTGTGAAAGAATACTTAGCCAAAGCCGGGTACGAATACATTCCTTCGCAGAAAACCGGTGTGTTTGCCAAATCGCGGGGCAAATTTGATTTCGGCGCGTACAATAACCAGATCGTCGTACGCAACGTCGATCCCGCAGACAGCGTCAACATGCAGTCCGGCCTGAAAGACGGCGACGTGATGCTGAGAATGGCGTACAACGGCGCCGAAGTCAGCATTCTCGATCCTCGCTTCCCCACTGTCATGTCAACGATGCAGGTTGGCGATCCCTTTGCATGGATCGTTCAACGCGGCGGACAGGAATTGAAACTTCAAGCCAACGTCGGCCGGCGCGAAATTATCGAAACGCACAAAATTATTCCAATGGTCACCCTGACCAAAGAACAGGAACAATTCAGAAAATGGTGGTTAACGAATCTTTAAGAAATTTCAAAACTGGGAGAACTTATGAAATTCATGAGCATATTTTTAATTCTGACTCTGGCCGTATCAATCCATGCAGCCAATTCGAAACTGGAATTGAAGTACGAAATTGACGTAACGAAAATTGAATCCGATTCTTTTGATGTCACCATGACGGTCAAAGGCATCATGTCCGATTCGATCGTGTATCAATTTATCGCCACGTCGCCAGGCATGTACGCCGTGGCCGATGCGGGACGGTTTGTCGGCAGTTTCAAAGCTTTCTCAACATCCGGCGCGGAATTACCGGTTTACCGTTCTTCGACCAATCAATACCTTATCCGAAACTCCATTCAGCTTGCAAAAATCACCTACCGAGTCGAAGACACTTATGACACGGCGATCAAAGAAAATCTGATCGGCCCGATGGGCGGCACCAATATCGAGCGCGACAACGCCGTCATCAATTCGCAAATGGTTGTGGGATATTTCAAAGGATACCAAACCAATCCGATGCAGGTCACTTTCCGTTATCCTAAAGACTGGAAAATCGCGACGGCGTTACCCGAAAAAAAAGGCGTGTATTATGCCGATTCGTTCGATCATCTTGTCGATTCGCCGGTTTTGCTTGGCAAATTGACCGAAGCCAGCCTTAAAGTCCGCGGCGCGCGCATCGACGTGTACTGTTATTCGGAGTACGACGTCATTCATGCCGACAGCGTCATGTCGTACATGAAAGGAATCATTGAATCGGCGGACAAATTCCTGAACGGGCTACCCGTCAATCGTTTTGTTTTTTTATTTCATTTCCGCAAAAATACGGGACCGATCATCGGCGCGCTGGAACATAATTATTCCAGCTATTTCTACATGCAGGAAAATCCGGTGTCGCAGGTCGCCCCGCTGATGACGGCTTTTGCTGCGCATGAATTTTTCCATATCGTCACGCCGCTCAATATTCACAGCGAACTTATCGAACCGTACAACTTCGAAAAACCCCTTCCATCGCAACATCTTTGGCTGTATGAAGGCGTCACCGAGTGGGCTCAAATGATGATGCGCGTGTGCGGGGGCTTGATCGATCAGCAGCAATTCCTCGGCGTCATCACTCAGAAACTCAAAATCAGCGACGGATTCCGCAAAGACGTCAGTTTGCAGGAACTGAGTCTCGGGTCGTACGGCGAACTCAATAGCCAATATCAGAATATTTATTACAAAGGCGCGCTGACGGCGATGATTCTCGACATGAAACTTCTTGAACTGTCAAAAGGTAAAACGGGTTTACGCGAAATCATTAAAAAGCTCTCAAAAAAATACGGCCCGAAGAAAACTTTTTCAGAAAAAAATTTCTTCGACGAATTTGTCGCGATGACGTATCCTGAAATTGCCGATTTTTTTGAACGGTACGTAAAAAAAGCCGAGCCGTTGCCATTGAAAGAATATCTCGCCAAAGCGGGATTTGATTACAATGCGGAGATCCGCACGGGACAATATAAAGCCGACACCGGAAAATTTGCATTAACCGTGAGCGGAGAAAACCAAGTCGTTTTTATACAGGTCGATACGGCTCACGCGGTCAATCGCCAATTAGGCGTACAAAACGGCGATATTATGCTGAAGGTCAAATATCAGGATCAGGAAGCCGTACCGCTTGTACAAAACGTCATTCAATTAGTTAATAGCATTCAAACCGACAGTATGTTTTCAATCGTCATCAAACGAGGCGATCAGGAAAAGGTTCTCACAGCCAAAGCGGGCAAAAAAGAAATTGTCGAAACGCATAAACTTGTTCCTATTGAAAATTCATCCAAGGAACAGCTTGAGTTTCGTAAAAAATGGTTATCAAATCGATAGATTGATTGGATCCGAATGCGCCGAAGGCGCGAACTATTGGTACGTCCAATAAACCCGCATGTTTCCAAGCCCCGTCAGGGGTGTTCTATTGAAAATTGAATCGGCATAAAAAAACCCTGTCGGGATATCCCAACAGGGTTTTTTTATTTCAGAGTCAATTTGAATTACTTGACGAACAACATCTTTCGCGTGCTGGTGAACTCTTTGGTCTGAATGCGATACAGATAAATGCCCGAACTTACAGCCTGTCCGGCATTATTCTTTCCATCCCACAACACGCTCTTCACGCCGCCGCCCTGGATTTCGTTGACCAGTGTTTTCACTTCCTGGCCGAGAATATTGTAAACCGTGACGACGACTTTGGTTTCACGCGGTAAGGCGTACCGAATCGTCGTGGTCGGGTTGAACGGATTCGGATAGTTTTGGAACAAGGCAAATTCTTTCGGCAGAGCGCCTTCAAGTTCCGACGTCACGTCCGCATTGTAGAAGAGCTGGTATTTGCCCATTTTCATTGTGGTGGTCGTCGCCGTCTTGGTGACTTTGTTCACGGTCGTTTTCATCATTTCGAGGCCGTTTTCCGTCCGGCGATAAATCGTCAAATGATTTTCGTCCACACCGCTCAGTTTACTGTAATCAAACGTGATCGTGGCTGACGCATTCAAATCCATGCCTAACGGTCCGAACGTATACGCTTCGGACAATGAATAAATTCCTTCGGATGAATACGCGTCTACGCCTTCGGCCGCAATGGTCAGATACGCATCCGATTTCATCGTATTATCGGCGATTTTCATGATGGCGACACCGTCCGTGCTGGCTAAGGTAGCATTGCTGCCGGCTTTCGCCAAAACGGCTGCCAGCGTACGCACGCTGTCTTTCGAATTGCTCGCCGTGTCCGTCGACGTCACAGTGAAAGAATAATTGCCAGATGCGTCGAATTTAAAATGGCCGTAATAGACGCGTTTAGCGGCATCGACCGTGACCGTCGTAAGCATTTCCTGCGAGGTGTTTGGTTTCGTAACTTTGATGACCGGCGGACCGTTCAGAGGTTCGTTGCCGGTGGCGATCACGTCGATGTATTGTGAGAGATATTTATCCTGGAAGAAACTGATGCCGGTAATCGGACCAGTCGCGTCGGCACGAACCTGCATGGTGACGGGAATCGTCACAAGCGGTTCGTCTTCATCATTGCTGGTTACGAAAACATTCGCCAAGTAATCGCCGACATCCAGCGTATCGGGGAAGAAATTTAATGTCACATTAGCCGAACTGTTACCATTGATCGTGCCGGAATAAGCGCTGGCGGTCAGCCACCCCATGCCGGCAGCCGTATTGTAACGAACGAAACCATAACCGGCTTCGCCTTCGATGATATATAATCCGCGATAAGCGCCGCTTGGAACATAAGCCATACCTAGATCATCAACATAGCTAAATGGCAATCCTCCGACGACACTCCACTGTTCAGTATTCAAATTGAATGCAAACAGACTTGAATCGCCGATGTCTTCATAATTACCGATTGCATAGAACGTATGATTGACCGGATCAATGGCCGTTCCAAGTACCGTTCCTCGCGGCGGCACCGGCAATAACGTCCATACCCCCGTAGCGAGATTGAACTTGGCAAACGTCGTATCGCCGTTACCGGCCAAATCATATAAATAACCATTGTAATAACGCAAACCGCCCCATGTGTTTTCGCTATAGAAATTTGCATTAAGTTCGCCCGGATGCAGCAAAGTGTCCCACTGCATTGTCATCGGATCGTAACTCACAAAAAGATAGGTATCGGCCAAATAAAGTTTGCCGCCAAAAGTTTCGATCAGTCCCGAATACGTCCGCGATTCCATCGTCGTCCAAGTATCGGAATTAATATCATACACGCCCATGCCGGAGGCAGGAGCCACTCCGAAAGCATCAAAAGCTTTTTCGCGGAAAGCTTTATCGCCGCCACCGCCGCCGTCGGTATAAGTTGTATAAACTTTACCGTTCAGCACGACAGCCCCGCCGTTATTGCCGCTGTAAATCGGGCAATCCTCCAACTGTATCCATTCATCGGTAGAAGGATCGTATTTATAAAACGCATACCCGTTATTCTCCTGCGCATAAATCAGGCCTGTCGACGGATCGACGGCCAAACACGTGAGATACGTTTCAGAAGACATGAGCGTATCGAATGTGCCCGGTGTAAATTCAAAAGCCTGGGCCGATGACATTTGTGAGAATGACGACAATTTGCCGGAAGCTTTGCTTAACAACGATTGGTTGCCATTATTACCTTTTTTCACAGTACGATTTACTTGAATCGTCGGCGCTTCCTCTACGTCAGTTTGAATGGAAATATTCCAGAATAACTTGCCGGCGTTTGTATTATTGATCGTCAGAGTACTCGATCCGGTTTTATTCTTTTCAACTTTCTTCACGACGGACGACGGACTGACGTTTATGTCCGACGGTAAAACTGTTGCTTGAATTAAAATCAATTCGCTCGGATTGGCCGGATCGTTG
>JABWBZ010000173.1 GCA_013359335.1 bacterium | reverse complement strand
CGGTCACAACGCCGTCGCATTTTTTCTGACGACGCCGTACCTCGGGCTCATGTATTATTTCATGCCGAAAGCAGCCGACCGCCCGGTATATTCGTATCGCCTTTCGATCATTCACTTCTGGGCGTTGATTTTTCTCTACATTTGGGCGGGGCCTCACCATTTGTTATATACGTCGCTGCCGGACTGGGCTCAGTCGCTCGGTACGGTTTTTTCCGTGATGCTGATCGCTCCGTCGTGGGGCGGCATGTTAAACGGACTATTGACGCTCCGCGGCGCATGGGATAAAGTTCGTGAAGAACCCGTGCTCAAATTTATGGTCGTTGCCGTGACGGCCTATGGTATGGCGACGTTCGAAGGCCCGATGCTTTCCGTCAAGAGCATCAACGCACTGTCGCACTTTACCGATTGGACGATCGCACACGTGCACATCGGCGCCTTAGGATGGAACGGATTTCTCACGTTCGGCATCGTTTACTGGCTTATCCCGCGATTGTACAACACAAAATTATATTCCAATAAACTCGCGAATGCGCATTTCTGGATCAGTTTCCTCGGCATTATTTTTTACGCCGTCCCGATTTACTGGGCCGGCATCACCCAAGGCCTGATGTGGAAACAATTCACACCGGAAGGATTTTTACAATATCCGAACTTCCTCGAAACCGTGACGCAATTGATCCCGATGTATGTGATTCGTTCCGTCGGCGGCACGATGTATTTCGCCGGCATTTTCATTTTGTTTTACAATGTTTACAAAACCGTTAAACAAGGCCGATTCGTTGCCAATGAAGAAGCACAGGCGCCCGCATTGACGCGCGAACACGGCGCATCGTCCAATGGACATTGGCATCATTGGATTGAGAAAAAACCGGTTCCATTTCTCGTCGCGTCTCTGATTGTCATTTTGATCGGCGGTATTTTCGAATTGGTTCCGACATTTGTGATCGAATCCAATGTTCCGACCATCGCCAGCGTCAAACCCTACACGCCACTCGAACTCGAAGGCCGCGATATTTACATCCGCGAAGGTTGCTACGTTTGCCACTCGCAGATGGTGCGCCCGTTCCGTTCGGAAGTGGAACGTTACGGCGAATATTCGAAAGCGGGCGAATTCGTGTACGATCACCCGTTCCAGTGGGGCTCGAAACGCACGGGACCCGATCTGCACCGCGTCGGCGGTAAATACCCGCACGCATGGCATTACCATCACATGTTCGATCCGCAAACCATGTCGCCGGGCTCGATCATGCCGCCTTATCCGTGGCTGATCGACAATACGCTCGATGTTTCGCTCACACCGGGTAAAATCCGCGCCATGCAAAAATTGGGCGTGCCGTATGAAGAAGGTTACGATCAGATCGCACAGCAGGAATTGGTGACGCAGGCGGAACAAATCGCAGCTGAATTGCAGCAAGCTGGCATTCCTGTGACTTCCGATAAAGAAATCATCGCGTTGATCGCTTACCTGCAAAGGTTAGGAATCGACATTAAAGCAACGCAGAAATAGACGAGGGCTTATGTATAAACATATTTTTGAACTGATTGACGGCGTCGCATTTTTTCCGGTACTAGCATTACTGATCTTTTTCACATTCTTCATACTTGTAATTATGTGGCTCGTTCGTATGGACCGCGGACACGTGCGCTACATGGAAGAAATGCCGCTCGATCATCCAGTGACGTCACCCAACAACGGAGGAAAAATCCATGGCTAAAGTTGAAGATAAATTATTTGACCATGACTACGACGGCATCCGCGAATATGATAATCCTTTGCCGCCGTGGTGGGTCAACCTGTTTTTCATCACGATCGTGTGGGGTATCGTGTACGTGTTGTATTATCACGTATTCGAAATCGGCGACCGCTCCGTCGATGAATTCAAAAAAGAATACGATCAAACGTGGATCAAAGAAAAAGATCCTGATTACGTCGCGGCAGAAATTCTGCCCGGCTACCGGAATCCGTACTATTCCAATCGTCCGGAAATAACGCCGAAGTCGATGTTATCAGGCGTCGTCATTAAACCTAAAGAAGAAGAAAAAGAAATCGTGTACGATTTCACGCCGCTGACGGATCAGTCCGCCTTGCAGAAAGGCCTTGAAGTCTGGGTGAAAAATTGCGTCGTGTGCCACGGCCAAAAAGGCGAAGGCGGCATTGGTCCGAATTTGACCGACGACTATTGGATCCACGGCAACGGTATTAATAACGTTATGAAAACGATTATCAAAGGCGTTCCGGAAAAAGGAATGTTAGCGTGGGGTAAAATATTGAAACAGGAAGAGATGCTTCAGGTAGGAAGTTACGTGTTGACGTTACACGGAACCAATCCGCCCAATCCCAAAGCGCCGCAAGGAACGTTGGCGAAGTAGCGCCGAAAGGAAGGGTCGCCCTGAACTAAATCCAGACAGGATAATTAAAATGGAAACAACCCACTATTACGACATCGTGCACGACAGTTACTCACGATGCGCGATTCGGAAAAAATTCTTCGACGATTTTTACGACACGTTTATGAGCAGTTCGCCGCAAATCGCGTACATGTTTCGCAAATCGGATATGGAGAAACAAAAAAAGCTTTTGGATAACGGCGTCACGATGATGATCATGTTTGCAGGCGGCAACGCCATCGGAAAAATTGCGTTGGATCATATTGCCAAAATTCACCGCCAGCTCAACGTGACGGAAGAATATTATAATTACTGGCTCGAGAGCCTTCTCCAGACATTGAAAAAACACGATCCCCAATACAGTTTCAAACTCGAAAGAGCCTGGAAAGAAGTTATGGGCGTTGGAATCGACTACCTGATCAGTAATTCAAAAATGCCTTCGTCCATGACAGTTAAAGGAAGAATATGACGGAATTAGATCAGCAGGCGGACGCCACACAGGCAAAATCGCCGGAAACATTTCGCGATCGCGTTGCCAATATCGATAAGACCGGACATCGCATCTGGATTTATCCCAAAAAACCAAAAGGTGCGTTTCATCGTGCGCGCGGATTCGTTGCGGTTCTGCTGATCGCCATCATGATCGGCGTGCCGTTCATCCGGTTCAACGGGCAGCCGTTTGTTCTGCTGAATGTCGTCGAGCGTAAATTCATTTTGTTCGGGTTGGCATTTTGGCCGCAGGATTTTCACATCTTCGCGCTCGCTTTTTTAAGCCTGATCATTTTCATCGTGTTGTTTACGGCCGTTTTTGGGCGCGTCTGGTGCGGATGGGCGTGCCCGCAAACCGTGTTCATGGAAATGGTGTTCCGGAAAATCGAATACCTGATCGAAGGCGACGCCGGACAGCAACGCACTCTAGACGCTGCTCCGAATTCACCGGAAAAAGCTCTGAAGAAAACGGCCAAACATATTATTTTTTTCGCGCTGTCGTTTGTCGTGGGAAACATTCTCCTGGCTTATATCATCGGCGTGGAAGCGTTGGAAAAAATCATTACCGATCCTCCGCAGGAACATTGGGTCGGGCTGTTTTTTATGATTGCCTTCAGTTTGATTTTTTACGGAATCTTTGCGCGTTTCCGCGAGCAAGCGTGCATTTATGTTTGTCCGTACGGCCGTTTGCAGTCGGTGCTGTTGGATAAAAATTCCATCGTCGTGGCGTACGATTTCATACGTGGCGAGCCGCGCGGCGCCTTGACTAAAAATAATTCTCAACCGCTCGGCGACTGCATCGATTGTAAACTCTGCGTGCAGGTTTGCCCGACCGGCATCGACATCCGCAACGGCACTCAGCTCGAGTGCGTCAATTGCACCGCCTGTATCGATGCTTGCGACGGCGTTATGGAAAAAATCAAACGCCCCAAAAAGCTTATCCGCTACGCATCCGTAAATCTCATTGCTCAGGGAAAAAAATTCGGAATCACGCCGCGTATTATTTTGTATTCAACGGTTTTGATCGTTTTGCTCTCGGCGGTCACAGCGCTCCTCCTGACGCGCAACGATATCGAAGCGACGGTGTTACGGGCCAAAGGCGCCATGTACCAAGTTGCAGAAGACGGGGATATCTCGAATTTATACACCGCGAATATCGTCAACAAAACGTTCGACCGTCTGCCGATAACGATTAAAATCGAAAACGCCGAAGGCGTGGTCAAACTCATCGGACACGACAATCTGATACTTTCACCGGACGCATTGATCGAAGTTACGTTCATTGTTGAATTGAAAGCATCGTCGGTGACAAAACCAAACACGTCGATCAAATTAGGATTGTACAACGGCGATAAAAAATTAGAAGAAATTCAAACGGCATTTATCGGCCCGATGCCGGGTATGAAAAAATAAAGGATCACGTATGAAATTAAACTGGGGTATCGGTATTGCGATTCTTTACTCTGGATTTGCGTTGAGCATGATCGGATTTTTAATTTTTTCACGTTTCCAGACGGTCGAACTTGTTGCGCCGAATTATTACGAAAATGAAATCCGTTATCAACAGCACATCGACATGGTAAAGCGTACGAAAGCTTTGCCTGAACCGATTCGTTGGGAATTGAAAAATAAAAGCGTGTTACTTCAATTTCCGGAGTCGATGAAAAATCAGTCTATCGGCGGAACGGTTACTTTCTATCGCCCGTCCAATTCCAACGGCGATTACGTTGTTCCGATCAAAGTCGATGCCGCAGCGGCACAATCCATACCGATCGAGCGGCTATTCAAAGGCCTCTGGAAAATGCAGATCCGCTGGGCGGCTGATTCCCTGACGTACTACCATGAAGACATTTTAACTTTGCAATAGGACGAAGCGATGGAATTATTCGCCGGGTTTTTTTTAGGAGTGTTGGGCAGTTTTCACTGTGCGGGCATGTGCGGGCCATTGGTACTGGCTTTACCGCATGGCACACAAACACGATGGGCCATTCTCATCGAAGGATTGATGTATAATGCCGGGAAAACGCTTACGTACGCTATGATGGGCTTGGTGGCCGGCGGATTGGGTGCGACGATCCGATTGGCGGGCTATCAACAAATTTTATCCGTCGTTGTAGGAAGTTTACTCCTGATCGTTATTGTTCTGCCAAAACGGTTTTACGAATCTTTTTTATTTCCGTCCGGCAGGAACGGCGGTTTCCAACAATTTAAAAATTTTTTCAGATTGCTGTGGAAGCGCCCTTCGTACGGCTCGTTTTTTATTATTGGATTACTCAACGGTTTCCTGCCTTGCGGCTTAGTGTACATGGCTCTCGCCGGAGCTATCGTAACGGCCGGCGCATGGAATGGTTTTGTGTATATGGCGTTTTTCGGATTGGGAACTTTGCCGATGCTGATGATCATTTATGCTGCCCGGCAGACCATCGGCGTGAACCTTCGCCGGAAATTAGTTCGGCTCATTCCGGTCGGAATGGCCGTGGTGGCTATTTTACTGATATTGCGCGGGCTTAGTCTGGGCATACCCTACGTAAGTCCGAAAACGCCTGTTGAGACAACTTCACATACTCCGAGTTGCTGTGAATAAAAAAGAATGGAATGAAGATGGACAAAAAATCAAAATCGCATGAACCGATCTGTTCCAAATGCCCTATCATGCCCGATACGATGTTCAACGTTTGCGGGTTTGAGGTATTGGATGCGGATCTGCAGAACAAAACAGTCGAAACGTATGAAAAAAATGCCGTGATGTTCCATGAGGGCGACGAATGCCGGGGGGTGTTTTGCGTCTATGCCGGCGTGATCAAAGTCACGCGCAAAGACGTGACGGGCGCCGAACGGATTCTGCAATTTGCCAAACCCGGCGACTTGCTCGGCATTCCGGCAACTGTCACGCGGCAAGCGTACCACAATTCCGCCCACGTACTTGAAGCAACTTCCGTATGCCATATTGCCAAGGAAGATTTTATCGATTTCATGAAAAAGAACCCGGAATTTTCACTGCGTGTGATGAAATTTTTCTCCAAACGGATCGATTACATGGAAAAGAAAGCCAAATTTGTGGAAGAAACGCCGCTCGCCGGACGGTTAGCCGACATGCTTCTGATGCTTAAACAAACTTATGGGATCAATGATCAGAGTGAATTGAACGTTTCGATAGCTACGGCCGATCTCGCGAATTTTGTCAATGCCGATCAAGGCGCTCTGATCGTTGAACTGAAAAAAATGTCCAATGAAAAGATTTTGGCCATTCACAATAACCGTATTCAATTTCTATCCATCGAAAAATTGGAAGAATTGATACGGCCAACGCAGGAATGACAATGAGTTTCCGTCAACCATTCGACTGGCACGATTGGAATGATATTTACAACCGGATTTATTCTCAAAGCGCGGAGGACGTCGAACGGGCATTGCACCATCCGGAACGGAATGTGATTGACTTCATGGCTTTCATTTCGCCTGTGGCTGAACGTTATCTTCCGGCTATGCTCGAACAAAGCCGGGCATTGACGCAGCAGCGTTTTGGAAAACGTATTCAATTGTATGCGCCGCTCTATTTATCGAATTACTGTGACAACGGCTGCGTGTACTGCGGCTATCGCATCGATAATCCGATTAAAAGAATCGTTTTAAATTCAGGCCAGATCGTTCGTGAAATTCGTGTGTTGAACGATCACGGTATTCGCAACGTTCTTTTGCTGACCGGAGAATCCAAACGCCACGCCGACATCGAATATTTGACCGAAGCCGTCAAACTTGTACGAATGTATTTCAACACGATTTCCGTAGAAGTCCAACCGATGACGTGCGACGAATACGCTACCCTCAAAAGCGAGGGCGTCAACGGCGTTTACATTTATCAGGAAACCTACCGGCGCGAACATTATCGCACGTATCATCCCAAAGGAATGAAATCGCATTTTTATTATCGGTTAGAAACGCCCGACCGCATTGCTTCCGCCGGCATTGAAAAAATCGGGCTTGGAACGCTGATCGGATTGGAAGATTGGCGAACCGACGCTTATTTCGCAGCGTTGCATTTGCATTATCTCAAAGAAACGTATCCGTACATTCGCCGCTCCATTTCATTTCCGCGTTTGCGCCCCGCTGAAAGCGGCATCCAGCCGAATGTAACGATTAGCGATAAACAATTGTTGCAACTCATGTGCGCATACCGGTTATGCAATCCGACGCTTGAGATGTCGTTGTCCACCCGTGAACGCGCTCATTTTCGCGACGAAGCGTTTACCTATGGAATTACCTCGCTCAGCGCCGGCTCAAAAACCAACCCGGGCGGATACGCGCAATTTCCGTCATCATTAGAACAATTTGAAATTTCCGATAACCGCTCACCCAAACAAATCGCCGCCATGCTTGCGCATCGCGGATACGAAGCCATTTGGGACGCGCCGGAATATGAAATTCCCCATCACTTTACTTAATTCGAATCGAGGTTGTATGCGATATAAAACGATCATCGAACCCTTCCGCATCAAAATGGTCGAACCGGTTTACATGACCAACGAAAAAGAACGCCGCGAACATCTTGAA
>JABWBZ010000172.1 GCA_013359335.1 bacterium | reverse complement strand
AAGACCTCGCCCGCGAACTCGAGCACGAAACTCCCCTTGTCTTCATGGGCATGGTCCGCGCCCGCGTGGTTTCCCAGGATCAGCAGTTTCACCGGTTGGCCGTTCAGCATTCGGTGAGAGGCCATGAGACCCAGGTCGGGCAACAACACGAAGGGACGCGGCTCCGGCGCATTTCCCATGGGCTGTTTACAAAAAATTCTTCTGATCCTCCAGAAACTCGATCCGGAAGCGCAACAATCCCTGAATAAAGTGCTTGCCGATACGCGCGACGCCACCGTACGTGAAATGCTCCGGAGAAAACTTCAGGGGGATAAAGACTTGTGGAACTATACGCGCAAACTCAGCGTCATTCGCGATTCCATCTACGGCGTGGATATACAACCCATCGCCGTGGAAATATCCAAACTTCGTTTTTTCCTGTCGCTCGTCGTCGATGAAAAAATAAATGAAAATGAAGATAACCGCGGCATCGAACCTCTGCCGAATCTTGAATTCAAATTCGTCTGCGCCAATACGCTGATCGGCCTGCCGCCCATAAACGAACAGATGGACGCTTTCGAAGAATCAGCGCACGTGCAAAAACTGAAAGATCTGCGCGACGAGTATTTCACCAGCTACGGCGATCAAAAGAAAAACATCGAAAAAGAGATCGATCTTCTTCAGAAGGAAATGGCAAAAGATTCGGTAAAAAACAAAGAAGCTCGCGCGGTGAAACTGGCGAACTGGAAACCTTTTTCCGATGAAGCCTCATCGTGGTTCGATCCGGAATGGATGTTTGGATTGAAAGATGGATTTGATATTGTGATAGCAAATCCGCCATATTTAGAGATTTCTGGAATTGATTGGAATCTAAGGCGTGTTTACGAAACCTTATTTAAAACTGCCAAAGGTAGATTTGACTTGTACATTCTATTCATTGAGAAGGCAATGAAACTAAAAAAATTAGATGGTTCATTCAGCTATATAGTTCCTGGTAAATTTTTGAATAACAAACAATTTGTCGTTGCGCGACAGTTAATTTGCGAGAATTATTCTGTAACAATAGTCAAAATTGATGATCGAGTGTTTGAAGCTTCTGTTAACAGTGCAATAGTTCAAAATTATTTTGCCGGAAATGTTGCAAAAGCAAAATACAAGGTATTCAAAATTTCTGGACAAGAAGTTACGCTACTATCAGAAACGACAGTTCAAAATATTGTCGAAAATCCAGAAATAGTTTTCAGAGTTGAATTTGATGACAATGTGGACAAACTTATTTCAAAAATTAAAGAAAATACAAAAATTTTTAAAGAAATCGGTGAAGTGAAGGATGGAATAGTGGCAGGTACAATTAAAGACATTCTGTTTGTGAATAAAAAAATTGATAAGAATTGTAAGGAACTTTTTTTTGGAAAACATTTGTCAAGATACCATCTAAATAATACCGATACATGGATAAACTACAGACCTTCAGAGATGATGAAGGCTGAAATACGAAGACAGAAAGGGAAGAGGCCGGGGCTTTGGATGAGAAATGAAAATGTATTCAAGAGAAGTAAGATTATCTATCGAAAAGTTGCTACAGAATTAGTTGCCACATACGATGGTGTTGGAGTCTATTACGAACAGACAATTCATGGCGCAACAGTTGTTGATAATAATGTACAGACAAAATTTGTTCTCGCGCTTTTTAATTCATTTCTTTTCAAGTTCTACTATCACATGACGAATTCTCAAGGCGGCAACATTTTTCCGCAAGTTCGAATATCTTCAGTGGAAAACCTACCTATAAAGATTGTCGCTAAAACAATTCAAGGTAAAATAGTTGGTATTGTCGAAAGAATTCTTACAGCAAAGCAAACGAATCCTCAAGCTGACACGACGAAATTGGAGCGCGAGATCGATGTGATGGTGTATAAGCTGTATGAATTGACGTATGATGAAGTTAAAATAGTCGATCCGGAATTTTGGCTGAGCCGGGCGGAATATGAAAAATTTGAGATAAAAGATGCTTGATTTTAAGCCGTACGTTTAATAATTCCGAAAGGAAAAGATATGATAACCGTCAGATTATCCGGCCACACGGGTTCGACGATTGATTTACGCGAGACTGTAACCCGCATTTTACAATCTATAAAAGAGACTGAAAAAGTTTTTCTGGATTTTTCCGGTATCGTATTCATTTCCAGGGCGGCTGCAGACCAATTGTTAAAAGAAAAAAAACGTTTGAATGAAAAGAACATTGAAGTCGTGTTTTTGGATGTGAGGCCAAATATTTCTGAAATGTTGGATCGTGTGTCCAAAGGCACGCCGCAAACCGATATTTCGGAACCACGCATTTTAGAAATTCATGAGACCCATAAAATTATCTCGGTATTGAGCAAACTTTTCCATAGATCAGCCTGATTTTTTTTTAGCATTTTGACAGCTTAAGCCAAAAAATCCCGTGAACAAAAACATTCACGGGATTTTTTTTCACTTTATTGACGATGGAATTGGCAAGCGCGGAGCTGTTTTGCGCCACCATTAAGCTCGTATGACTTCCCGGCATTTTTTTCGGGCTGGCCTTTTCCGCCTTTGGCGTGATTTGGTCCTTTCTTTTTGGCCACACAAAAAGAAAGAACAGGTCAAGGCCGGCCATGTTTTTTCAGGAAACAAAATGACCAACGAGCTATTCATCCTTGCTCATTGGTCATTGATCATTATCCCAAAATTGGGGTTTGCTTAGATTTTCTCGATTGCCCTTTATGATTTTGGGTCAAACTCCACAATCCATTCAATACCGTATTGATCCCTAAAACAGCCAAAATAAGAGCCCCAGGGACTATCGCCAATTGGCCCTTCGATTTGTCCTCCTACGGAGAGGCCATTAAATAACCGGTCTGCTTCTTCTTTACTTTCTGCGCTGACTACAATTTTACTTCTGTTCTCATTTTCGTTGGTTCTGCCCATACTTTCCGGAACATCATTGGCCGTCAACATGCTGCTTTTACCGATCGGCAAAGCAATATGCATAATTTTATTTTCTTCTTTTTTAGCAACCTTGAATTCAGGACCGGCCAGGTCTTTGAAACGAATAATTTTTGCGAACTCTCCGCCAAATACTGATTTGTAAAAGATAAAAGCTTCTTCGGCATTTCCGTTGAAGTTAATGTGAGGGTTGATAAGCGCCATAAATTTTACTTTCTTGATTATTAAATTTGTTTATTCAAATTTTTTGTTTTGACCGATGTTTTGAAAATCATTTTTGCGATAGCGTCGTCAAGAGTTTTTCCAGGTTGCTCAATGTTGCAGTAAATCCTTCCTTGAAGCCCATTTCAATCATCTTCTCCAAACGGGCAAGAGATTCATTGTAAATCGTAATGCTTACTTTGGTTATGCCATTTTTTTCGCTGAAGGTATAATCCCATTCAGAACCGGGCAATTCGGGATTTCCATCTTTATCGGCAAAAGCATTGTGCATTTTGAAATTGGTTTTCGGGGTGATGGAAGTATATTCCTGAATGGCCCAACGCTCTACTCCTTCGGGGCTTACCATGGCATACAATCTTTTTCCGCCAACTTTGAAATCCATATATTTTGTTTTGCATGTCCAGGGCTTGGGCGCCACCCATTGTTCCAGCAATTCTTGTTTGGTAAAAGCATCCCAAACCAGTGAAAGCCCGGCGTCAAATTCTCTGACAATGAAAACCGTTTTTTTTGTTTTATCAACGGTAAAATCGAAGAGCAGGTTGGCATTCATTTTTTATTCCTTTTAATGGTTGACAATACTTCGTCGAGTTGATTAAACCGGGTTTCCCAAATTTTTCGGTACTGTTCCAGCCATCGATCGATTTCTTTCATTTTTTCAATTTCAAGCGAGTAGTAAATCTCCCTGCCCTCATGCGTTTGTTTTACCAATTCACACTCGGTGAGTATGCGTAAATGTTTGGACACGGCTTGACGCGTACTGTCAAAGTATTCGGCAATGGCGTTGGGCGTCATGGCCTGTAATGCGATCAATGCAATAATCGCTCTTCGAGTCGGGTCGGCAATGGCTTGAAAAACGTCTCGTCTCATTCTTATACCTGTTATTAGTACCTGCAAATACGCAACCGATTAGTTGCAATATAAGTGCAACTGATTGGTTTCGCAAGTTTTTTTTTAGATTTTTTTTAACCGAAAGCAAGTGCGCGAATTCGAATTTTTTACGCATTAATTATCATTCATAATATTCCATATTTAGCAATTATGAATGATAATTCATTCAAATTTTACTTGTTTTTTAAATTAAATTAATTAATATTGAAGTGTAAATCATTCATTATTTAAATTAAAATAAATTATGACTGATAAATCATACAAAAATTGGATATCAATGAACGATGAGTCGCTTTTGGGTCAGATAGGTTCATTTGTTCAGCATCATCGATTGGATCAAAACAAGACGCAGGATGCATTGGCTCGCGCGGCGGGTATCAGCCGGTCTACGTTGAGTCTGCTGGAAAGGGGCGAAACGGTTACGCTCGCCACGCTGATCCGGGTGCTTCGCGTCCTCGATCAACTTCAGGTAATGGACGTTTTTTCCGTGGAACCTTCAATCAGCCCGCTGGCGTTGGTTAAATTGCAAAAAGAAAAAAGACAAAGAGCGCGCGGGAAAACCAAATAAGCCGATGGAACTTGCCGAAATAAAAATCTGGGGCGAACTCGCGGGCGCCGTGGCTTGGGTGGAATCGGAAGGTATGGCGACCTTTGAGTATGATCCCGCCTTTCAAACGCGCGGTTGGGATCTGGCGCCCCTGCTGATGCCGGTTGCCGAAAAAAAACGCGTATTTAAGTTTCCGGCGCTCCGCAAAAAAAATGAACCCACCCTCGATACTTTTAAAGGCTTGCCGGGTTTACTGGCGGACGCTTTGCCTGACCGGTACGGAAACGAATTGATCAATATGTGGTTGGCCAGACAAGGCCGCCCTCAAGACAGTATGAATCCGGTAGAGATGCTGTGTTTCATCGGCACGCGGGGCATGGGCGCGTTGGAATTTCACCCGGCGGTGATCACGGAAAACAAAAAAGCTTTTTCAATCGAAATCGACAGCTTGGTCAGCACGGCACAAAGTATTCTGTCAAAGAAAAAATCGTTCGCAACCAATGTGAAAAACGAAGAAAAAGCCGTGATGGAAATTTTAAGGATCGGCACTTCCGCCGGCGGGGCCAGGCCTAAAGCGGTAATCGCATTCAATGAAAAAACCGGCGAAGTACGCTCAGGCCAAACCCACGCGCCCAAAGGATTCGAGCATTGGCTCCTCAAGTTAGACGGCGTCAGTGACGTGCAACTCGGAGTAAGTCATGGTTATGGTCGCGTCGAAATGGCGTATTACAATATGGCCCGGGCGTGCGGCATCGACATGATGCCATCGCGCCTTTTGGAAGAAAATGGAAGAGCACATTTTATGACGAAACGCTTTGACCGTGAGGGCGGATCGATCAAACATCATATTCAAACCTTCTGCGCCATCAGGCATTTCGATTATAATCAAGTGACCAGCTTCAGTTATGAACAACTTTTTCAAACCATGCGGGAACTCAAATTATCTTATCCGGATGCGGAACAGATGTTCCGGCGAATGACGTTTAACGCCGCCGCTCAAAATTGCGACGATCATACCAAAAACTTTTCATTTCGTTTAAAGAAAGACGCCCGGTGGGAACTTGCGCCGGCGTACGATATCTGTCATGCGTATCGGCCCGATCACGCGTGGGTGAGCCTGCACGCCTTAAGTATTAACGGTAAACGTACCGGCATTGTGAAAAAAGATTTACAGGCAGTCGCGGATTCCGCGAATATCAAAAAAGCTGTCGAAATCATAGAGGAAGTTAACGAGGTCGTCGCACACTGGAAAAATTATGCCGATGACGTGCACGTATCTCCAAAATTGAGAGATGAAATTGAAGCAACGTTGATCTATTTGAAATAACAACTCTCTTGATTGAAGCCGTTTTTTTAAAATAAAAAATGACCAACGAGACTATTCATCATTGCTCATTGGTCATTTTGAATTGGTGGAGACGAGCGACCTTTTGTCGAACGCTTTCATATCGGGCATTAAGCTGATTTACAACCTAAAACCCTTCTTAACAGCAGCTTAATGTCCCATGATTCCAAAAGAAACCGTTCTATCCTGCAAAGAAGTTGTGTGGATTTTCGAGATGGCCGGACTCATTCTGACCGTTGAAGTGATTATTCTTCGTGATTAGAGATACCTTCCGTAACTTAGTCCGACGTACGTTGACGTGAATGCATTCATCTTGCCTTTTCCGGTCATGAGCACGGGTTTGACGAGAAGTCGGATCTCATTTTTGTTGAAGTTGAGTCCAACGCCAGCATAGGGCGCTAGAAAATACCCATCTGTTTTGAAATAAGTGCCTGATTCAACGTGTTTTCCGTCGGCAGGAGATTCTTTGTGCATTGCATCGACAAGGATTCCGCCTATATGTATCCCTCCCGCGGCGAAATATTTGCTGCCTGCAACGAAATCAAACAACAGGCCTACACCCTGATAGTCCATGCTGGTCTCAGCCTTGGCATCCGAATTTCCAGTGAGCGTCTCGAAACCGATGCCAAAATAGGGGGTAATCTTCCGCAGAAAGAAAAGAGAGCTGAGGTGTGAACCGTTCAATCCGTTCGGTGACAAATCGTTAAATGCCGGGTTTATTTTGGACAATTTCATGTGACTGGTCATGAGGGTCGAGCGAATGCCGATCTGATATTTTTTCTCGGTGTTACTGTCGCCGGCCAAGACGAGAGTAGGTATCAGCCAAAAGGACAGAATCATAAAAAGTTTATGCGATTTCATTCGGCTCTCCAATTAAGTGTGTATAAAATTGGCGAAGGTCTTCTTTTTTTAGAATAGGCAAAACGGAAATCATAAGCAAGTTTATTGTAATTTGTCAGTTAGTGTCTATTTGCGCCCGAGAGCAAACGGTTTATGCCTGCTATCCGAGGTGGCATAGTTATTAGGATCCATGCTTCTGTCACATTCTGATAATAACATTTCCCTTTTTGTGCCCTTGTTCAACGTAGCGATGTGCCTCAGGAATCTGCTCGAACGCATATCTCTTGTCGATGACCGGCTTAAGTTTTCCCGCTTCGATTAGCTCTCTGAGGAAGATTAGATCCTGAGTTCGTTCTTTGACGACACCCTTCGCGACTGTTGTGAATACGCCAGCAGGAGCGAGTAAATGTTTGTATTCGGAATACGAGGCCTTTCCGACAGCATCAAAAATAATGTCGTACAAAGTTCCTGGCGTCAGAGGCGTCTCTCTTGTATAGTCAATTACAGTATTGGCGCCCAATGATTTCACCAAGTCCAGATTCTTTGTACTGCATACTCCAGTAACTTCCGCCCCCAAACTCTTGGAAATTTGTACAGCATATGTGCCAATGCTGCCAGATGCACCGTGGATAAGAACTTTTTGCCCGCTAAGTAT
>JABWBZ010000171.1 GCA_013359335.1 bacterium | reverse complement strand
CGGGGCTGGGGCTGGCCATTGCCCGCCGCCACGTGGAGCTGATGGGGGGCCAGCTGGTGTTGGAATCGGCGCCGGGGGCCGGGGCGCGTTTTTCCTTTGAGTTGTTGTTGCCCGACGCCGAGGGGATGGCCACCGCCGGCCAGCGGCGCTGGTCCCAGGTGAAACACCTGGCTGCCGCCTTACAGGTCCGTTACGCCTTTGTGACTCAGTTTAGCCCTGAGCCGACCCCCATGGTGCGTATGCTGGCCTATTGGGCCGGCGATGCTTTTGCCCAGAATGAAGAATACGAATTGGCTCACGCCAATCTCGGCAATATGTACAGCACCATCAAACGTTATGACGAGGGCATTGCCTCATTCAAGCGCGCAATCGAACTCAAACCTCACTATGAATTCGCATGGAACGGCTTAGGATTCATTTATGAAATGCAGGCGGAAGAGTTGATTGCTGCGGGTAATACGGAGGGCGGCCGCGCCAAATACTCGGAAGCTTTAGCCGCTTACACAAAAGCGTCTGAAATCAATCCTAATAAAGCGGAAACATTTTACAGCATCGGCCTGATGCAATGGAGACTTGAAAACTGGCAAGGCGTCGTGACGGCGTGGGAAAAATGTTTGAAACTCAATCCCAATCATCAAAGTGCGAATGAATGGCTGCCCAAGGCAAAAGAAAAATTACAGGGGAGATGATGATAATTAAAAATGAAAAATTAAAAATTTAAAAAACTCGGTTACAATTTTTCATTTTTTAAATTTTAATTTTTAATTCGAATACATGGCTCGCTTCACTAAAACATCGTTGTCGCTCGAGGATGCCATAATCGACGCCTATTTATATCTCGTCGAAGGCACCACAAAAAATCTTTATGATTTCGAGGCCGCCATGGGCATGGAACCTGTTCCGGTCATCGGGACAACGGAAGAGAAAAACGCAGTAGGTTTGTCGAGCATTAAAAAAGTCTGTTTTATCGAATATCCGAAGGGATGGTTTTCCGACCGGTATCCGCCGAGCCGCCGTTTGGAATTACTGAAAGATCGGATGAACCAGTTACTTTCCTGGGCGAATCTTCCGAAAGAAAAAAACAGCATTCAACTATGGATAATCGAGCCGTTGCCGGCTAACGAACGGGAAGAATTAGATTCGATCGTACATTACTTGACCGTCGCACTGTCGTTTGAATTTCACATTATCGAAGGCAAGGTTCTAAAAGAAAACTTACATCAGATTTTATCCGCCATTCATCATACGCAACGCACGTATGACAATTACCTGATCCGAACCGTGAAATTCCTTCACGACAAAGGTTTGATCTCGTGAAGGCGATTCGTGTTTTTGTCATGATCGCGCTGATGGCCGGATTTTCACTGGCCGGGCAAGAAAAGTTATCCGAACCGCCATTTCATATTTTTTTTCATTCTGCCGATAAGCCTGCGGCTGTCAAGCTTTTCCAGACAGTGCGGGTTCGCCGTACGGAAGTGGAGGATTTCTACGGAATTCCTTTTAAAGATTCTGTTTCGATCATTATTGCCTCAACCGAAATGGAGTTTAACCGAGAAGCGGGCGGAGGAATTCCGGATTGGGGACAAGCCGTAGCCATTCCAACTCAAAATCGTATTGTTTTGAAATCGCCTTCGATGAATGCGCTGTTGACCAATCTTGTTCAGCCGTTAGATGTCATTGTGGTGCATGAGATGTCGCACGTGTTATTTCATCAGACGATCGGCGATCCGGATCGTCACGTTCCACGCTGGCTCAATGAAGGTTGTGCGATGATGGTGTCGAAACAATCCGTTCAACTCGAAGCGCTGGAAAAAGCGGTTTTAACGAAATCGCTGTTGCGGCTTGACGATATCGACGATGTGCTGCGTTATGGCGATATTAAAGCCGATTTGTGTTATGACCAAAGTTATTCCGCCGTGAATTATCTTATTGAACGTTACGGAATAGGAGTCGTTCGGACGATATTAGCGCGCGTGGATTCTACAACCGATTTCGAAACCGCTTTTAAAATATCAACCGGACAAAGTGTGTACGCTTTCGAGTCCGATTGGGAAAATTCATTAGCCAAACCGGTATGGACACGGTGGTTGACATACGTCGATGAATTTCTGTGGATCGTGGTTCTTCCGTTTCTATTTTTTTCAGCGTGGCTGATGAAACGCAAGGCGATGAAACGAAAAGAACAGGAATGGGAGCGTGACGAATCGAAATTGGATAACCATTAAAAAAATGGAATTTAAAATTGATTTCCGGCGTTAAATACAACAATCCAATTTTTTAGTTGCAATCCCGTGGTGTTTGATATAAGTTTGTGACACCCACTTGCATACAGACAAACGTTCCATCATCAAAAAATTCATGAACCGCTACGTTTTCCTCGTACTGATTTTAGGGTTAGTTTACCTCGCTTGCGAAAAAGATGAACCGCGTGAAGATCCGCTTGTGACGCGTGGGCGCGAACTTTTCAACGATACGCGGCTGTCGCGCAGTAACGACCAAAGTTGTGCCACCTGTCATCCCGGCGGTCACATGGATCACCGGCGCTGGCATTTTCCCGCGATTCACGGCACGACCGACGGCGTTCCCGATTCGTTCAGAACGCTGACGTTGTGGGGCATTTCGGAAACCGGGCCGCCGTATTTGTGGGACGTTTCGCGGCGCGATTTGCATGCAGTTACGCGGCTGTACGTTGACACAATCATGGGCGGCACGGCCAGTGACGAAGATATCGAAGCGCTGGTTGCCTATCAAAATTCGCTGACATTTCCGGTGAATCCATGGCGCAACGCCGACGGCAGTTTGACGCCGGCTCAACAGCGCGGTAAAATTGTTTACGAAACGAACGGACTTTGTTCGCCCTGTCATCCGGCGCCGACCGGCACGACAACCAAGCCGAAAAATATCGGAACGGGATTTTTAGTCAAGACCCCGGGGCTACGTTCGTTATTTTCTTCCGGGCCTTATTTTCACGACGGGCGATTCAAAACGTTGCGGGAAGTGGTCGATTTCTATGTGGCGGACCCGAGCGGAATGCTGCATGCATCGGGATTTGTCATTAATCTGAGCGAACAAGAAAAAAACGATTTGATCGAATATTTACGAACTTTTTAACGGAGGCTGAATGATCCGGCGGTTTATTTTTTTAATCTCGTTTTTTGGATTGATGGCGATGGCTGCGTGCGATAAAGATGAAGTTTCAGAGGAAACATTTATCACACGCGGGAGGGAACTTTTTAACAGCGAAAAATTTAGATGCGGACAATGCCATCCCAACGGTGACATGGATGGGAAGGTATGGAAATTAGGTTTTCCTCCAAGAGCCGCCGCCGATTCCGTTGCGACTCCATCACTTTTGGGCGTACGCGACACGCCGCCGTACTTGTGGCTTGGCGAAGGCGGTTCCGATATACGCGAATTGACCAAAGTGGTCATCGACAGTATTGTGAAAGAAACCGTGACGGACGAAGAATTGGATTACCTCGCTGCGTATCAGCGGTCGCTGGTTGTTCCCGCCAATCCGTGGCGCAATTCGGACGGATCGCTCACCGAAAGCCAGCGGCGCGGTAAAAGCGTATTCGAAAATCAAGGCCGTTGCATAAATTGCCACTCCGGCACAGCGTTTACAGGACAATTCAAAATCCAGATTCGAGTCAACACGCCGCCAATTGATGTCCCATCATTGCGTTGGATATTTGCAACGGCGCCGTATTTTCATGACCATAAATCGCTCTCATTGGCCGACGTGATCAATTATTACGCCGATTCGGTGACCACCGTCCAGATGACGACGTGGGGATGGAACGCGCGCGGCATTTATGATATCGAACTCAGCGCGCAAGAGCGGGCCGACCTTTTAGAATATTTACGTTCGTTATAAATACAGTTGATCCAGGAGAATTCAATTTATGAAAAGAACACAATTTTTAATGTTGGCGTTAATCCTGATCATCCCTTCGGCGTTTTCACAAGAGGAAGAAACGATGGGATCAGGCCAGGATAATTCGGTCGGTATCGGCGGCGTGGTTGATTTAAGTTATTCCGAGGGCGATAAACCTGGAATTAATACCAACACGCTGGGCGATAATAATTTCAATAAAGTCCGCGCGCTGACGAATTTTCAGTTTCAGCACCGCGATAAATTGCGCGCCGATGTTGAAGTTTTGTATGACGATGCGTCGCAGGATAAAATCCGCCTGCAAGGCGCTTTCGTGACTATTTTTAATTTACCCGATGAAAAGATCAACCTGATGATCGGGAAAATTCCGAATCTTTTTGGAAATTTTTCAAAGCGCGAATTTTCCGACGTCAATCCGTTGATCGGCCAGCCTTTGATGCGCCACTATCGGACGACGCTCGATTGGGAAAGGACGTGGGACAATCGGGAACAACTTATTCTAAAAAAACGGCGCGCGGAATTCAAAGGACAATTGCCATTGAACGTGTTGCGCGGGGCAACGCCGACGGTGTACGACGCACGTTGGGATTTCGGCGTCGAACTGTTCGGCAATTTTTCGATTTTCGATTATCAAATTGGCGTGACCGACGGATCGATTTCCAATCCTGATGCCGGCGCTGAAAACGATGGTAAACAATTTCTAGGAAGAATTGGAATTAATCCCGTAACCGGTTTGAATATCGGTTTCTCCGGCGCCATGAATCCGTATTTATCCAAACCTAAAACCTTGGAAGATAAACAACGGCTGCTCGAAGCCGGCAAAGGCGCGGGTGAGTATAAACAGCAAGCGTTTGGAGCCGACCTGGAAATGAGTTATAAATACTTTATCGTATTCGGCGAATTTGTTTACAGCAAGTGGGACGCGGAAGTAACGGAAGGAGAATTGTCCAACCGGAGTTTCTACATCGACGCCAAATATAAAATTCATCCGCGGTTTTATATTGCCGCGCGCTATGACCGGATGGATTTCAGCAAAATTGAAAATCCGGCGGGCGGCCGCAAAGAAACATGGGATTACAATGTCCAACGGGCGGAAGGCGGCTTCGGATTCCGCATTACGACCGATGCCACGCTCAAAATCGTCGAACAAGTGACTAAATTTGAAAAAGGTTCGGGTATCAAGATGATTCAATTAACCGCAGTGCAATTATCCGTACCTTTCTAACGGAGGAGATATGAAATTAATCGTAACGGTATTCAGCGCGGTGGCGCTGCTGGGATTTGCAAAATTCAGCGAAGGTTCAAAGCTTTTCAAGTCGATCAAAGATTTACCGTTAATCAAGCCGGCGCCGAATTTTTCTGAAACCGCCGTCATGCCCGCCGGAGAGGGGAAAATAGCCGGTAAAGTTTTCGTCAATAAATCGTCGGGAACGAAAGCGCGTTCTACCAAGGGCTTGTACGGCAAAAGCGCATCGAAAGTTGTGAAAAATTCAGGCAGCGACCGTCAGGCTGTAGTGTTTATCGAAAAAGTCGGCGGTCAATTTCCCGTGCCGCAAAGCCGGCCGGTGATGCGACAGAAAAATATCACGATCGTGCCTCACGTATTGCCGGTGCTCATCGGATCAACGGTTGATTTTCCCAATGAAGATGAAATTTATCACAATATTTTTTCATTGTCCTCCGTCAAATCGTTTGATCTTGGACGTTATGCCAAAGGCAAAAGCAAATCCGTTACGTTCAACAAATTCGGCGAAGTGAAAGTATTCTGCGATATCCATTCATCGATGAGCGGTTATATCATCGTGCTGCAAAATCCTTATTTTGCAACGACGGGAACGGACGGCAGTTATACGATTACCGGCGTTCCGTCTGGAAATTATAAAGTCGGCGCGTGGCATGAGAATGGAGGAACGCAATGGCAGACGATCGCGGTGGAAAGCGGACAAACGGTCACCGCAGATTTTTCTTTTTAGATCTACTCAAATAGTCGATGATCGCCGGAAGGTAAGAACGATATTCGAGGGGAATTTTGTTGGAGTAATTTCGAAAAGCCGTAGTTTCCGAATATTTTTTCGGATGAGAGGCAAATTGTTCGGCGATGTTTTCGATATAGCCGGACAATTTGCCTTTTACTTTTCCCTTGAGAAACGGTTGTTGCGCAATCGCTTCAGCCGCTTTGTCCGCATCATATCCGCATTCGACATAGGCTTTAAAACATAATCCCTTAAAAATATCGCGAACTCTAAAAACACTCAGATCGAGAATTTTTGCCGCGTCATCCGTTTTAAAATGGTGATCGCGTAACGCCGTGAGAAATGAATTTTCGATATTCGTAAAAATCGAATGATCGGAAATGCCGTGATATTTTTTTTCCAATTCCGATAACGACGTTTTGATCCGATTGATTTCATCGGCAAGGCTTTCATTTTCAGAAATGGTGATTGGAGCAGAATTATTTCTGATTTCCGGCGGCAGATGTTCCGGCGCAATCGGTAAGCGTCCGAGAATCAGTACGCGTTCGATAACGTTTTCGAGTTCACGTACATTGCCGGGCCACGCGTACGCCAGCATATTTTGGAGGCAGTCGTCGGTGACGTAATCGTCGATTCGCTCGCTGATAATTTTTCCGGAATGTTTATCGGCAAAATATTTGATCAACAGCGGCAGGTCGTCGAGACGCTCGCGCAGCGGAGGAAGTTCAATCGGAAAAATATTGAGCCGATAATACAAGTCTTCACGGAATTTTTTTTGTTTGATCAATTCTTCAAGGGGAACATGCGTGGCGGCAATCACCTGGATGTCTAAATGAATAGGAACGGAACTTCCGATCCGTTCAACCACTCTTTCCTGCAATACCCGCAGAAGCTTGACCTGAGCGTCTTGCGGAAGATCGCCGACTTCGTCTAAGAAAATCGTGCCGTCGTTCGCCAGTTCGAATTTGCCTTTTTTCATCGCCTTGGCGTCGGTGAAAGCGCCTTTTTCGTGTCCGAAAAGCTCGCTCTCAATCAGTTCACGCGGAATGGCGCCGCAATTGACGGCGATCATCGGGCCATTGCTCCGGCGGCTGCGTTGGTGAATAAAACGCGCGATCAATTCTTTGCCGGTGCCGGTTTCTCCGCGAATCAACACGGTCGAGTTTTTTTCACTTTGGGTAAAACGATTCAGCGCTTTGTAAACGACCTTCATTTTCTGACTGTGCCCGATGATATCACCGAAAGCCGCATCCGCATTGAGTTCCTCCTGCAAGACATGGTTCAATTCGACAAGATTTTCAAATCGTTCGGCAGTACGGATGAGCGGCACGGTTTGATAGGCGATTATTTGCAAGAGCTGCCTGTTTTCCTCCGTCAGGTCGCCCTGCCATTTTTCTGAAATACCAAGAATCGCTATCAAGCGTGAGTGTTTGGAATCGGGGGTATTCAACACAAACGGCTGCCAATACGCCAACGGCTCAATCGGCAGATGTTGTTGCGCAACGGAATCGCCGACGATTTTAGAAAATTTTTGATTGTCATAAAGAGCCCTATCGGTGGTGATGCTAAGCGTTGTCGTTTCG
>JABWBZ010000170.1 GCA_013359335.1 bacterium | reverse complement strand
ATCGGTGATCAAGTAGTCTATCATAGTTTTTATTTCTAACCAATAATTCCGTTCAGCACCCTTAGGCATTTTGAAGGAGGAAAAATCCTGTGATCGAGTACATGATTTTGAAATACGGCTTAAATTACATGCCGGCATCGCTGAATATCATTGCTAAACGCGTCGGTATTCCCGAATCGGATAAAGCGCTGAATGCGTTGAAAGAGGAACTGGAAAAATTGGTGCAGAAAAAAAAGGTATTTAAATCCGGTAATCGCTATGCGATTGATACGGAGGGTGCAAAATCTTTAGCAACATTGACACCGCCGTCCGGGACTCATTATCCAACCCCGAAAGATTTCGGCAAACAATTCAAACAACTTATGGTCAATCGTTAAAAAACCCGCTTAAACGCGGGATTTTTTTTGACTGTTCTTTTTGACTTTGGACTTGGATTTGTTTTCGGAATCCGGAACTATACAGATTGAGTTTTCAGTGCCAAAATCGTTACTCCGCTTCGGAGTAGAGTCGTCCGCAATCCAACGCTGTTGATCAACTCTGTATAAAAACTGATACTCGCCGGGCGCAAGGGCAATTTCAATCTTCCATTTCCCATTTTTGGCTTTTTTAAGCGGGTGACGGCCATCATCCCATCCGTTGAATTCGCCTAAAAGCGCAACGGATTGGGCATCCGCCATGTCCATTTCAAACAACATTTTTTTTGTTTTTGCAATGTATTTTACCATAGAACCGCCCCCAGTTAGTTTGAATAAATTGACTGCATCGATTATAAAGAAAAATGGTAATAATTACAATAAGCAATTCATTGTAAGTTTGTTAACAATCTGTTTTTATGTGATTTTTGCAAGGATAAAAAACTTGACTTTCAAATTCGGAATTGATACTTTAGCCAACCTTTGAATAATCAATATCTTTTTTGACATAACAGGAATAAGTATTTCATGGCAGGAGTTAGCGATTTCAGGACGGGCATGACTATTTTGATGGATGGCAATTTATTTATCGTAACCGAATTTCAACATCGGAACCCTGGCAATTGGCGGGCATTTGTGGTTGCAAAATTGAAGAATGTCCGCACGGGACGGGTTATTGAAAAAACTTTTCGTTCGCATGATAAACTGGAAGAAGTTCGCACGGACGCCAAGGAAATGCAGTTTCTGTACTCGGATGGAAGCATGATGCATTTTATGGACAATGTGACATTTGAGCAGGTGGGCATTCCGGTCGAAACAGTCGGCGAGGCTGCCCATTATCTTCGTGAAGGCATTACGCCGAAAATTCTTTTCTACGAAGGCAACGCGGTCAATATCGAATTACCTATTACGGTTGAATTGAAAGTTGTGAGTACGGCGCCCGGAGTTCGTGGCGATACCGTAACGGGTGGGAGCAAACCGGCGGAATTGGAAACAGGTGCAACCGTGAATGTGCCGCTTTTCATCAATGAAGGCGATCGCGTCAAAATCGATACCCGTACCGGCGAATATTTAGAACGGGTTACTAAATAAAATTTGTAATTAATCGAGCCGAGGAGTGGTGATAATGGATCTTAACGAACTGAAGAAACTCATCAAGATAGTCGATGAGAGTAATGTAAACGAGGTCGAGATCGAAGAAGAATTATCCAAAACCAAAGGCAAGCTCAAAGTCCGCATTAGTAAAAATCACGGCGTATCCGCCATGACCGTCGTACCGCATGCCCATCAGGCTACAGCTCATTTTCCGCCGCCCTTGGTTCAGCACACGGCACAACCGGTTCAATTTGAAAGCAAAGAAACAATCGAAAAGTCTCAAGCGGAGCGCCCGCTCGACATCGTAGACAAAGGTGAGTTTATTGAAGTTAAATCGCCGATCGTCGGCACTTTCTATCGTTCCCCAGCTCCCGATGCGGATCCGTACGCCGATGTTGGCACCGTTATTAAGCCCGGCCAGACTTTGTGCATTATCGAAGCCATGAAAATCATGAACGAGATTGAGAGTGAAGTCAGCGGTAAAGTGGCCAAAATTCTCGTCGAAAACGGCCAGCCCGTTGAATACAATCAAACGTTATTTCTTATCGAAAAAGCATAGTTCAATTTATCCAAAGCTCTTTGACGGTAGTCACCCTGAAATAATTTTGGGGTGACTTTTTTGTATTTCCACCTTATCGGCAGTTCACGATGTCTTTACGAACTAAAATTTACGGCGGCTATTTTTTTCTGTTGTGTTTTTGGTTGATTGTCTGGTTTTATCTCAATCATCATGTCGAACGCGTTCACACGCTTCTGGACGTTTTGACGCCATTAGAACATTCGCGTTCGCAGTTGGTGAAACGCATCCATTCAGGCCTTCGCAATCAGGAAAAACTTGCCGCCGTACTGGCTACTACCATCGGAACGGCTAATTTTGAAAACAATGTTCAGTCCATGAGATCTGAAATGGATGATATTCAATACAGCGCCGATAGTTTACTTTTTCTCTCTTCACGCTGGCATCAGACAGCCGATAAGATCTATAACAGCACTTTCGACCGCCTCGTATTAGGATTGGGACTCGGATATTCGGAAGTTCAGGATGCCAATCAAACTGCGTTTCGAAGCGAAATCATGCAAATCAGCGACCTGAAAACTTTTGAAAAGCAAATTGGCGATCTCTTTGAAAAACAAATAACGGCCGCTGCTACCCGCAAAGTTCGCAATTTCGAATCGAAATTCGACCGGTGGATCAGCGCATTATCAGATTCCATGCTGGCCAGGTTGAATACGTTTGAGCGCATGAGCAATCAAAATACGATCATCCGAATCAATACGGTCAATGAAATCAGTCGTTCCATGAATTGGCTGAGCTATGGTATTCTTGTCGTGACATTAATATTCGTCGTCATTCTAACGCACGACGTCCGCCAGATTTTATCGGGATTCAAAGCGCTTAAGTCGGCGGCACAGGAAGTTGCCCAGGGAAAATTGCAGCCTCATGTTCCAGCCAAGGGTTTTAAAGAAATGGAGGAACTTTTGACGGCCTTTAATGCAATGACGGAACAACTGCGTGAGTTGGAAAATTTGAAATCGGATTTTTTCAGCAAATTGGTTCATGATTTTAAAAGTCCGTTGGATAATATCAAACAATCGGCCGATGTATTGCTCAATGAGGTTACGGGGAATTCGCTCGATCCTAATCAAAAAAAATTTTTAGAAATTATCAAACGGAGCGCCGGCAATCTGCGCGCGATGGTACAAGAGCAATTGAATGAGTCGAAACTGATTGCCGGGCAATCGGAATTGAAATATGAAATGTGCGATCTTAAAGAATTGATTCGCGACCGGATTGAATTGCAGAGGCCGACGGCCGTGGCCAAACAGGTGAGTTTTTCGATGAAATTCAACGACGCGAATTTCACCATTGCGTGCGACCGTAATAAAATCAGCCGCGTAATGGATAATTTATTGAGTAATGCCATTAAATTTTCTCGTAATGAGACCCGGATTTCGGTGGAATTGGAAGATAAAGGTGAACAAGTTCAGGTGCGGATCAAGGATAGCGGCGTTGGAATTCCATCCGAAAAACAAAATGTCATCTTCAAAAAATACGGCCGGTTAAGTTCGTCGGATATGACGACCGGTACCGGGCTGGGATTGTACACGGCCAAATATATTGTCGAATTGCATCGGGGAAGCATTTGGTTTAAAAGCAAATCGGGTTACGGATCGACTTTTTATTTTACTTTGCCTAAAGAACCGCCGATTTTATTACCGCCCAACACCTGAATCCGGATTTTTAAGCAAATCACTCATCGTCACCAACTCATACCCATTTTCCCGAAGTAAACGTATCGTTTCAGGTAGCGCCTCGGCGGTGTGTTTACCGCCCTGATTCATGTGCATGATCACGATCGAGCCGGTTTTAACTCCATGAAGAATTTCTGCAATCAATTTGTCTTTGGTAGCGTTCGGATCGGGATCGCCGGACGGAACGTCGCCGATGACGGTGGTTAAGCCAAATGATGATGCAGCCTGAATTACCCGGTCGTCATATTCGATGTAAGGCGGTCTGAAAAATTGCGGCGCCACTCCGGTAACAGTGTAGATAATTTCCTGTGTCCATCGGATTTCATCCCGCAGGCGTTCGTCCGACACGCGTGTCAGATGCCCATGCAAATAGCTGTGATTGCCGATTTCAAAAAAAGCAATGTTTGTCAGAAATCGAGCATCGTCCGGCCGATCCAGAACCCATTTTCCTCCGAGGAACAGAGTCGCCGGAGTTCCAGTGCGAATGAGGATTTCAATAACGGCGCTGTCAGTGCGGCTCGGAAGTAAAGTCGAACATGCGTCGAAAGTCAGGGCAATTTTCTTTGAATTCTGCGATGCGTGCAAAACAGGATTTAACATTCCACGAAAATTGGGAGTAATTCTTTTTAGATACATATTTGGCGCCGGAAAGTATTTTTCAGAGTGAACCGGTCGGTAATAACTTGAACACATCTGCTGCGAACGGGTGATGATTCGAGCAAACGATGAATTTCGAACTTCGTACGCATACAAAACATACATGGCAATTATAAAGCAGGACACAATAAGCAGTGCTGTCGGGGACAATTTTTTGTACAAATGAGTTCAGCGCCTTCCAAAATTTTTATTGAAAAAGAGAGGGTTTTTTAGGATACTTAGCCGACAATGCATGCCCAATCAAGGGGAGGTTTTTATGCCTGATTTAACAATAAAATCGTGCTTAGACCAAAACAAAAAAGGGTTGACCTACGGCAATCGGCTGATTCTGCCTTTTCATTGCAGGTTTATCAGTATTACCATCGGATTCAGCATGTCGACGATCTCAACGCCTACGGTGTATTATGATTTTTCCGATTCCGACCGTGACGTACGTATTGCCAAAGAAGATCAATACACCAGCGTTTATTTCTTGACGGAAGATCATTTAAACACCGCTTTCGGAAAATATCAAGGCGGCGTGATCTTGACCTGCTGTGAATTATCCAGCGATATTTTCGACGTTAAAACGCATCGGCGTTTACGGCTTCGTTTTCGTGACGACCAGCCGGTAGTTACGATCGAACCAATGGAATGAAAAATAAGTAATTTGTACCACGAAGTAAAGTTCCGGAGACTTTTGCGCAGGAATACATTGCACGTCATAGCCGTCGGCGGTTTTTTGCTTGGTTGGTTGCTCCTGATGGCCATGCCTTTTGGCTGCGCTTCCGAAGATACCCGCAAAACGACGGAAATATATCCGGGAGTTTATTATACCATTATTCACCGCCCGGCTGTTCCAAATTACATTCATGTTGTTGAAATACGCCGAGACCGCGCGGCCGTTGGTGTGCACGCGATCAAGACCGGCCGGTTTTTACGGGCAACGATGCCATTAGCCGAAGCTTTGGCGGACGTCGAAGCTTTGGCGGCCATTAACGGTGATTTTTTTTCGCAAGAAGGCACTCCGTCGGGCGCGCAAGTCAGCGACGGGGAGCCGGTCAAAGACGGTCCTGAATCCTGGTATGCCTTGGGGATTGCCGGTAAGGAAATGTTTATCGATCGCGTACATTTTAGCGGCCGAGTTTTTCTGAATGATGAAAGATCATTTTCCATTAACGGATTTAATCGTCCGAGGCAAGATAAAGAAATTATATATTACAATGCCTATTACGGAACGTCGTCCGGCACTAATGCGTATGGCGTCGAATTGGTTTTGAGAAAACCTACTGGCGGAGCGGCAGTTGGAGACAGCGCTGAATACTTGCTTCTGGATATTGATTCGACCGGAAATCATTTGATCACGGATAGTACGGTTGTCCTGTCCTTTCATGGCGACATTCACAAAAATATTATCCGCGATTTGCGCATAGGACAAACGGTAACGATCAGCATCGAAAGCCAGCCGTCGTACGGCGCCATTTCAACTTTGATCGGCGGTTATCCGCTCTTAGTACGGAAAAAACAAAATATGATCGCAAGCGAGATCAATAAAACAAATTTTTTTACGGATGCTAACGCCCGAACGGCTGTGGGTTATTCGGATGAATCGATTTTTTTGGTGTGCGTCGACGGCGATCAACCGAACTACAGCGTTGGAATGTCGCTCGACGATTTGGCGGAGTTGATGATTGAATTGGGCTGCGACGATGCATTGAATCTCGACGGCGGCGGTTCGACGACGATGCGCATTCGCGGCCAATTGGCCAATCGCCCGTCCGGCGGCGGGCTTGAACGCAATATCTCCAACGCGCTGATCGTAATGCCGCTCCGCCAGTAGGTTTGATTATGGCTCAACAACATCGCATTAAGGTCAGCAATCCTTACCGGCTTTCGGTCAATATCAAAAGCGGGTTGTTCATACTGGCCGTGCTGATTATTCTTGGCGTTATTGCTTATACGCAATATATTCTGGAGCGGCTGCGCGACGATTCGCGCCACATTGTTAAAATTTATGCGCAGTTGATTGCGCGTATCGGACAGGAAGATCCGGAAGCGGAGTACAGTTTCGTTTTTGATGAAGTGATCAAACGGATCGATTTTCCTATCGTCAATACCGACGCCGACGGCAATCCTTTGTCGTGGCGCAATATTGAAGAAGTGGAATCGGAAACGCCGACGCAGGAAAATATCGACAAGATCAAAATCATCATTCAGCGAATGGATGAAGCCAATGATCCGCTCCCGATCCGTTTTGAAAATACAGTTTTGGGTTATATACATTACGATACGGATTCCAAGCTGATCCGGGAATTGCGCTGGCTGCCGTTTATCGAAATCGCCGTCGTCGGTTCTTTTATTCTGATCGGCTACATCGGTTTCAGTAATATTAAACGTAGCGAGCAACGCTCGATCTGGATCGGAATGGCAAAAGAAACGGCGCATCAATTGGGCACACCGTTGTCGTCGCTGATGGGCTGGGTGGAACTGCTTCGGCAGGAGACTGACGGGCGAGAAAATGCAACTAAAATTTTGAATGAATTCGATATCGATCTGAAGCGGATGGATAAAGTCGTCGCACGGTTTTCGCAGATCGGTTCCGCTTCCGATTTGAAATACCAGGATTTGATTCCGATCATTTCCGATATCGTCCAGTATTTCCGTAATCGCGTTCCCCAGCTTGGCAAAAAGGTTATTCTGGAAGAAGATTACCGGACGAGCGCGATGGCGCATTGTAATCCGCAGCTTTTCGGATGGGTCATTGAAAATGTCATCAAAAACGCTCTGGATTCTATCGAAGAAAAAGACGGCAACATCGCGCTGACGTTGTTTACACACAATGGTTATTTATGCTTAGACATTCGAGACAACGGTCGTGGCATTGCGATCAAAAATCATGAAAATATTTTTCGCCCGGGATATAGCACCAAAAAACGCGGATGGGGTCTTGGATTGAGCCTGGCAAAACGGATTATCGAGGATTATCACGGCGGAAAAATTTTTGTCAAAGAAAGCAAACCCGGCGAAGGTACGACTATCCGCATTCAACTGAAATATTAATGGAGAAACATTTGTATGG
>JABWBZ010000006.1 GCA_013359335.1 bacterium | reverse complement strand
TACGTCCACCCTAACGCAGCAATCAACACAACTCCGGCCGTGAGGGTGTAGACGAGGTATTTCCGTCCTGCGCTGATGGCAACCGGCGTTTCTTTGTGGATGACAAGAGGATATGTTGCTACGGTGAGGATTTCATAAAAGATGAGAAATGTCAGGAGATTGGCGGAGAATGCAATCCCTATCGTTGCAGAAAGACAAACAGCAAAGCTCGCGAAGTAGCGCGTTTGCTTGTGTTCATCCAGCCCCCGAACATATCCGATTGAATAGAAAGATGTGAATACCCAAAGCCCCGATGCGATCAAGGCGAAAAACACGCCCAACGGATCGGCCTTCAATGCGAGAGTGATACCCGGTGAAATCTCAAGAATTTCGATACTTGCAGCTTTGTTGGCCAAAGCATCAGGAAGCAGCGAGAGAACGAGGCCGAACTTCACAACTGATGCCGCAATCGTCCAGCCTTCACGAATATTCGGCCAACGTGAGCTGAGAAGAATGAGCGGCACAATGCCCAGCGAGACTGCCACAGCAAGGAATGGTATGTTTGATGTGTACTGCTCGACCATATCGCTACAAACCGGATGGAATCATCAACACAATAATCTCCGTGACAGCATGGCGGTTTCGATAATAAAGTAAATTTATTAAAGTAATTTTTTTTCAATTAAGATATGTGAATGTTAGGCTCAGATAAACAAAGGTTAGAAATGGTTTCCACAGAAAATAAAATTTCACTCGACTGGAATGCGGATAATTTAAGGATCGTATTGACGATGGCGATTGAAAACGGATGGCAGGACATTACGGATTTGGACGTGGCAAAATGGTGCGAAGAATTTGTTTTTCGTTCCAAAGATTTCATCGTCAATTCCGGTAACGATTACGAACGAGCAGCGTTGAACGTTGCCGAAGAAATTGCCATACAATGGGATTTCAACGTGTACACGCAATTGAGTTTTTCCCGCTCGGAATTTAACGATATGCGGCGCTCGAACGTTCATCGCGTCAAATTTCCCAGACATCTTTATCAGCTGTGGCTTAAACGTCTCGACGATACCAAACAAACGGCAGAATAATCAAAGAAAATTAGCAGGAGTTTTTGAATATGACCATTACCGAATTATCCATCAAACGGCCGAGCCTTATCGTCGTACTTTTTGCGGCGCTCGGCGTTTTGGGGCTTTTCAGCTACACGCAATTATCGTATGAATTGCTCCCGAAAATCACGCCGCCGGTGGTGACGATCACGACGATTTATCCCGGCGCTTCTCCGAATGAAGTTGAAACGTCCGTAAGCAAATTAATTGAAGATGCGGTTTCGAGTTTGGATGAAATTTCAGCCGTGTCGTCGACGTCGTCCGAAGGCGTTTCGTTCGTGAACGTGGAGTTCAATCAAGGAGCGGATATTGAAACGGCGCTGCAGGACGCGCAGCGCAAAGTCGGCGAAATCACGTCGAAATTGCCGGACGACGTTTTGACGCCGACGTTGTCGAAATTTGCGATCGATGAAATTCCCGTGCTTCGTCTTGGCGTCACGAGCAATATGCCGTCGCGCGAGTTTTATCAATTTATCAAAGATCACGTGCAACCGCGTTTTTCAAAACTCGCCGGCGTCGGCCAGATCACGCTGATCGGCGGCGACGAACGCGAAATCAAAATCAATCTCGATCAGGGAAAATTAAAAAGCTACGGACTTTCGATTCTTGCCGTCACCGAAGCGATCAAGGCGTCGAATCTCGATTTTCCGACTGGAAAAATAAAAGACGCCGACGGGCAATTCATCGTCCGCGTGGCTGGAAAGTTTAATTCCGTCGACGAACTGCGCAACCTGGTCATCGGAAAATCCCGTCAGGGCGGCGATATTAAATTGACAGATATCGCCGAAGTGCAAGACGGACAAAAAGATTATACAAACATCAGCCGGATCAACGGCAAAACTTCCGTCGGGGTTTTGGTGCAAAAACAATCGGACGCGAATGCCGTCGAAGTCAGTCAATTGGTTCGAAAAGAAATTCAACTGATGGAAAAAGATTATGCCGAGCACGCGTTTAACGTGAATATCGCTCAGGACGGTTCGATGTTCACGGTCGACGCCGCCAACGCGGTAAAATTCGATTTGGCGCTGGCCGTCGGTTTAGTGGCGCTCGTCATGTTACTTTTTCTGCACAGCTTGCGCAATTCGGTCATCGTGATGATAGCGATTCCTGCGTCGTTGATTTCGACGTTCATCGCCATGTATGCATTTGGTTTTTCATTAAATCTTATGACGTTGCTGGGGCTTTCATTAGTGGTCGGAATTCTTGTCGACGATTCGATCGTCGTTTTGGAAAATATTTATCGGCGTCTAGAAATGGGCGAAGACCGGATGACCGCCGCCGTTAAAGGTCGTAACGAAATCGGATTTGCGGCGCTTTCGATCACGCTCGTCGATGTGGTGGTATTCGTACCGCTCGCGATGACGACCGGATTGATCGGCGATATCATCCGCCAGTTCGCTATAGTCGTTGTCGTGTCGACGCTTTTAAGCTTATTAGTTTCGTTTACGATCACACCGGCTCTGGCTTCACGGTTTGCCAAGATCGAGCATCTTACAAAACATACCTTGCTGGGGCGATTCGCGCTTGGGTTTGAATCGTTGTATGACAAATTCAGCCATCATTATTTATCGTTGTTAAAATGGAGTCTGGCCAATCGCGGTAAAGTTGCGCTGGCAACCATAGCCATGTTTATCGGTTCTGTGGCGCTGCTGCCGTTGGGATTCATCGGCGGTGAATTTATTACGCAATCCGACCGCGGTGAGTTTGCCGTGACGATCGAGTTGCCTCCCGGCTCGACGATTGAAAATACCAATCACATGACGCGCGAAGTTGAAAAAATCATCATGGCGCTGCCGGAAGTGTATAAAGTTTTTGTCAACGTTGGCGCTTCGAATGAAGGATTGATCGGGCAATCTTCGAACAACGTCGCTGAACTCAACGTGGCGCTCGTGCCGAAAAATGAACGCACCAAATCGACTGAAGACGTCGGCTGGGAAATCAAACAGCGCGTTCAACAAATTCCCGGGATCAAAGTTCGCGTCAACCCGATCGGGATTTTTGGAACGGCCAATCAGACGCCGATTCAGATCGTCGTGAGCGGTCCGGTGCGTGACGACGTCACGATAGCGGCCAATAAAGTTGCCGACATGCTGCGTCACATTCCCGGAACGGCGGATGTCCGCCTGTCGGCGGAAGACGGCAAACCGGAGACGCGCATTGAAATTGATCGTCAGAAAATGGCGGCGTTCGGGCTGTCGCTGTCGGAAGTCGGAGCGGCGCTGCGCGTCGCGCTGACCGGCGATGACGAATCTAAATTCCGCGACGGCGCCGATGAATTCGATATTCGCATCCAGTTGGATGAATTCGACCGTCATCGCACGTCGGACATCGGCACATTGACGTTTTTTAACCGTAAGGGCCAAGCGGTCGAATTGAAACAATTTTCCAATATTTTTCAGACGACTGGTCCGACGAAGCTGCAACGCCGCGACCGCAACGCGGCCATTACGGTTTTCTCGCAAGCGCTTAGCCGTCCGAGCGGCAGCATCGCCAACGACTTCAAAGCAATGTTAGCCAATGAAACTTTGCCGAAAGGCGTACAGATAGCCTATTCCGGTGATTTGAAAAACCAGGAAGATTCATTTGGAAGTCTGGGTCTGGCCATGTTAGCCGGAATCCTCTTCGTCTACATGATTATGGTCGCGTTGTATGATTCGTACATTTATCCGTTCGTCGTTTTGTTTTCGATTCCGGTTGCGATCGTCGGAGCGTTGCTCGCGCTGGCATTGATGATGAAGACGCTGAATATTTTTTCGATACTTGGCATCATCATGCTGATCGGGCTTGTCGGTAAAAATGCGATCCTGCTGGTCGACCGGACGAATCAGACTCGCGATGAACAAAAATTAAATACGCTGGATGCGTTATTGGAAGCAGGCCAGACGCGGTTGCGCCCAATCCTGATGACGACGTTGACGATGATCATCGGTATGATGCCGATTGCAATGTCGCACAGTGCGGGATCGGAATGGAAATCGGGGTTGGCGTGGGCGCTCATCGGCGGATTGACCAGTTCGATGATGTTGACGCTGATCGTAGTGCCGGTCGTGTACGCCAAAGTTGATGAATGGCGGGAAAAAATTCCAAGCCTTTTCCGCCACGTATTTCCGAAGCGTACCAAAAAAGCGGTAGTTCACGACGTCATCGAAACCGCTTAAGCGGTTCTTTATATACATCAAAGGGCTGCCTAAAAGGTCTTCAAAGTCATGCCGAACGAATCGTTTATGACTGAAAAAATCCATCTGCTTGTTGAAAATCTTTTCCGCCATCAGGCCGGCCAGGTGACGGCGACGCTCAGCCGCATATACGGATTGGAGCATTTAGAATTGATCGAAGATTCCGTTCAGGAAACGTTGCTGAAAGCGCTGCAAATCTGGCCGATCAAAGGTGTTCCCAAAAACCCGGGCGGGTGGATTTATGCTTCCGCTAAAAATCTGACGGTCGACAAACTTCGGCGCGAATCCAGTGTCGTAACCCGTTCGCCTGATTTCGATAATTTATTGGAGATGCAATCGTTTGCCGGCGAAGAAAAGGAAATTCTCCTCGATGCAGAACTCAAAGACGATGTTTTGAAAATGATGTTCGTCTGCTGCCATCCGGCCATTTCACGTGAGGCGCAAGTTTCATTGACGTTGAACATTCTCGGCGGTTTCAGCGTAACGGAAATTGCCAAAGCTTTTTTTACGCAAGACACCACCGTTGCGCAGCGGTTAGTCCGGGCTAAAAGAAAAATCCGGGATGAGCAGTTATCGCTTGAAACGCCGAAGAACGGTGAGTTGCAAAAGCGCGTTGAATCGGTTTTGGAAGTTTTGTACCTGCTTTTTAATAAAGGCTACAATGCGCATGAAGGCGAGAGTTTGATCCAGGAGGAATTATGCGAAGAAGCCGTGCGTCTTCTCACGATTCTGTCCGATCATCCGGGCGGACGGCTTCCGGAAGTGCATGCCTTGCTCGCTCTCATGTATCTGCAGATGTCGCGATTTCCCGCACGCCTCGACGACAACGGCGATATCCTGTTGCTGAGCGAACAAAACCGCGAGTTGTGGGATCGCGCGATGATTCAACGCGGTTTTTATCATCTGGACCTGGCTCGCCGCGCGGATGCATTGACCGAATATCACGTGCAGGCCGGCATTGCGGCGTGTCACGCACTGGCGCCGTCGTATGAACGAACGGATTGGCGCACGATCACGGATTACTACGATATTTTGCAGTCGATCAACGATTCACCCGTGTATGCTTTGAATCGCGCCGTGGCGCTGGCGATGAGCGAAGGCGCCGACGCAGGACTCGACGCTCTCGAAGGACTGGCGCATTTGCCGACCATGCGATCGTATTATTTGTATTACGCTACTTTGGGGGAACTCTTTGCCCGCGCCGGAAGAAATTCCGATGCCGCTGCGGCGTATCGTCAAGCTCTGCAAACGGTTCAAACCGAACCGGAAAAAAACCTGCTGAAAAAACGCCTTGTCCAAACTTCCCAATAAATACCCTGTTTTAACTCACAAAAAACTCAGAAATTCTTTTTAAACTTTTGAAAACTTGCTCTCGTAAATCCTTCATCTTTTATAATTATTATTTTTGAATGTTGTGTGATGATTACTCATGATCGCCAGTGCCTTTGAAAACACTATAGTTATCTGGAACAATTATAATTAAATCGATAATTTTAAGTGATTTTAAGTAAGTTCTATACTTAAACACAAGCCCATTGGGTTTATTTTTTCATTTTTGTCCCATCAAGCTGTCAAGAAACAATCTTATTTAAATCAAAGGAGTCATGGCTATGAAAACGAAATGGTTGCCAATTCTGTTATTGATATTGGTATTCGGCGGTGCGATTGCGCAGGAACAAGAGTTTAAATTCATCCAGGAATTGGGCGGCATCAAAGAATATCAATTAAATAAAAATGGGCTGAAAGTTTTGCTGATGGAGGATCATTCGGCGCCGGTGCTAACGTTTATGGTCACGTTCGGAGTCGGGTCGCGCAATGAAGTGATCGGGACGACCGGCGCCACGCACATTCTCGAACACCTGATGTTCAAAGGCACTCCGAGTTTTAATCGCGAAAAAGGCAATTCACTCGACATGTCATTCGGCCGGGTCGGCGCAATCAATAATGCTTCGACGTGGAACGATTATACTAACTATTATGAAATTTTGCCGAGCGAACATCTGGAGATGGTTGTTGAAATCGAAGCCGACCGCATGCGCAATCTTAATTTACTGGAAAAAGACAAAGCGAGCGAGATGACGGTTGTACGCAACGAATTTGAACGCGGCGAAAACGATCCTCTCGAAGCGTTGGACAAAAACATCTGGGCGACGGCTTATCAGGCGCATCCGTACCATCATTCCGCGATCGGCTGGCGTTCCGATATCGAAAATATTTCCATTCCCAAGCTCAAAGAATTCTACGATACGTTTTACTGGCCGGATAATGCGACGGTGACGATTATCGGCGACTTCGATCTAAAAAAAGCATTGGGGCTGATTCATAAATATTTTGGCGTTATTCCGCGGTCGCCGAAACCGATTCCGCTTATGACGACGGAAGAACCGGCGCAGGAAGGCCCACGCCGCCTGATCGTTCGCCGTTCCGGACCCAACGGCATTGTCGGCGTCGCGCATAAAATTCCGAAAGCCCTTTCGAAAGACCGTTATGCGCTGGCGGTTTTATCCACGGTTCTCGGAACCGGCAAAAACAGCCGTTTTTATAAATCGCTGATCGATCAAGGATTGGCTGCGAATATTTATATTCAAAATCTTCCTTTCAGGGACGAGGGACTTCATATCAGTTATGCTTACCTGACGCCCGGTGTCGCGCATGAAACCGTCGAAAAAATCATTCATGATGAATACAAGAAAATCATCGATCAAGGGATTACGAAAGCTGAATGCGACGCCGCCATCGCGCAACTCAAAGCGACGGAAACGTATTCTCGCGACGGGTCTTTTTCTATTGCCTCACGGATCAATACGGCTATTGCCGCCGGGGATTGGAAATGGTTCGTCACTTACGTCGACGACATTTCAAAAGTAACGCCGGACGACGTCAAAATGGCCGCTCAAAAATATTTCAAAGACGATCAGATGACGGTCGGATATTTCATTCCGAAAGAAGGAGCGGCGACCGGCAGCCTCGATCACCATTCGGTTGGAAATTACGCCCGCCATTACCGGCCGGAAAACGAAGACGCATGGATGGATGCAAACTCGGCGGTCGAAACGACCAATATGGCTAAAAATATTACGGATAAGAAAATCGCCGGTATTCGTGTACTGTCGATGAAAACGGGAGCGAAAGATATCGTCACGATGCGCGGTTGCCTCATGGCCGGCGATTACTTCAGCCCGGCCACCAATAAAGCTGTTGCTGATCTCACGGCGGCCATGCTCGATCAGGGCACAACCAAACGCGATAAATTTGCCATCGCGGCTCAATTGGAAAAAATCGGGGCGCGGATTGCATTTAGCACCAATAACGAAACGCTTAATTTTTCAGTTAGCTGCCTGAGAGCCGATGTCCCGACTGTGATCAATATTTTAGCCGAACAATTGCGATATCCTTTGTTTGATGAAGCGTCTTTTGAAACCGTTAAAAAACGGCGTATTGCAGTATTACAGGAAGGCATGGATAATACGGATATTCGCGCCGAAGAAAAATTAATGGAAACGATTTTTCCTGCATCGCATTCGAATTATGGAGTTTCATCGGAGCAAATGCTGAAGGATGTTGGCAAGACGACGCTGACCGAAATTAAAGATTTTTATAAAAAGCATTACGGGCCTGCTTCGATGATTCTTGTCGCCGTCGGCGACGTCAAAGCGGACGAATTGCAAAAGAGCATCCAAACGAATTTCAACGGCTGGAGCGGCGGCGTTACTTTCACGGCGCCTAAACGTGCGCCTCAATCAAAATCCGATAAACCGATCGTTGTGACACTCAAAGACAAAACCAGCGCGTCCGTGTCGATGGGACTTCCGACCGGCATACAGCAGAACGAAAAAGATTACCTGGCTTTGTATGTCGCGACGAATATACTGGGCAATGATTTCCAGGATCGTTTGATGGCGACCGTTCGCGATCAGGAAGGGCTGACTTACGGCGTATATTCGTTTTTAGGCGGCCACACTTACAGCGACGGTTATTGGGAAGTAGTCGCCACATTCAGCCCTGATTTGTTGAAAAAAGGAATCGAATCGACCCGGCGGCAGGTTGATAAATGGATCGACGAAGGCGTGACGGAAAATGAATTGAAAGACAAAAAAACGAATATCAGCGGAACGTTCAAGGTAAGCCTTTCCACGACAGCCGGCATGGCCAATTCGATTCTGGCGCTCGCACGCCGCAACGTCGCGATGTCATGGCTTGATGAATATCCCCAGCGCGTAAACGCTTTGACGCTGAAGGAAGTTAATGATACGATCAAAAAATATGTAGTGAAAGGAAATATCTACACGGTGATTGCGGGAAGCGTCGATGAGAAGCTGGATAAGTTAACAGAATAACAAGGTTAAAATATTTTATAATTGTGGAGCGAAACAGTGTTTTTCGCTCCACATTTTTTTGTATTCTTGTCGTAGCCAATCGATTGTAATTTTATTCCTTAGGCAATTGTACGTCGATCACCATTTTCCACGATTGATCGGCTTGTTTCTTCCAGATATGCAGATAATGGCCTTTTTCCGATTTGGATTCGTACGAACCGTAGCTATAACCAAGATCGCCGGATGTTGCCACGTCGCCGTCGATCGGTTTCCACGTCAGATCGGTTTGTTTACCGAGCAACGCTTTAATCGAATCCGTTGAAGTGGCCGGGAAATGTCCCATGCGAATAATGCGCGCGTCGGCAGTAAGATGTTTCATGTACATTTCGACGTTATTTTTCGACAATTTTGCAAACTCATCTTCCCACTTCATCAGCGACGATTCAACGGTTTTGGCGTCCACGGCCTTGAACTCTCTTTTTTTATCCGAACCTTTGGGATATGAAAGTTTGACTTCATACGCTGGTTTCGTTTCCACGCCATTGCCCATGTCGACGACGACTTTCCACTTTCCGTCAGCTTGTTTTTTCCATACGGAAACATAATACCCCCAGAATGGCGGTATTTTTTTAGGGCCGTAATCTTTCATTTCCCATGGTCCGTGCGAAATGCCAAAATCTTCTGACGCGGCTACGTCGACGTACTCCGGTTCCCATGTAAGTAAAAGCGGTGACGGTTTGCGTTGACTGTAAAATTTTTGTCCATCGATCGGATCCGGTTGAAAGACGACGCTTTCATCGGCCAGGTTTTCTTTAAATGCATTGACACGCCCGATCGCAACGGATGCACGCGAAAAATTCCTTTCGGCTTCCGCCACGGAAAATAAAGCGGTTGAACTGTCCGGATCCTGGGCGAATACGGACAATGAACTGATCATGAAGAGCAGTATCAAGGTTTTCATGAAATAGGGCTCCTTAACTTTTACATTTAAATTTTTTTTAAAAAAGCTTTAGCGACAATACGCAAATGTACACGAATGTTTCAAAATCAAGCGGGTGATTTTTGGGGCATTCCTAAAACTTGCTTTCGAATCCCAACGAAAGCTGTGTTCCTGAGAGTTGGATGTTATTGTAAATGAGCTCGCTATTTTGGTAAGCAATTTTGGTATAAATATTTTGCCGCGAACTCAGGTTGTACGCCAATTTAAAATGAATATTACGTTCATTATTGGCATTCGTGTACAGCAAAGCGCCGCTGTAACTCGCACGCGGGTTGATATTGCGCCAATAATAATCTAATAAGAAAAATACCGACCACTTCGGCGCCAATGTTTTACCGGCTACGAAATAAAATTGCTGTTCCGGCGCCGTGCCTTTGGTCAATTGCGACGTAAACCATGAAAGGCTGTATCGGACATTCAGTTGAATTTTTTTGGTGTATTCCAATTCGATTTCCGCCCCCCGATGCCAGCCCTTATTGGAATTGCCTTCCGGCAGAGGCGCCACCGTTACAACATTGCTCTCCGTGATAAAACGTTCGGCGTAGACGCTGGCGCTCATGTTCAAATTCGCCGTTATCAGACGATGCATTCGCAGCCGAACGGCATATATATTGATTTCATCGTCAGCATCTCCCGAGAGATCTAAAAGCGTATAACTGCCCTCCATGTCAGCGCTCATCCATTCCGACCATTTCCAAGACCATCCGGTTATACCCTGATAAGTATTGTACCACACTTGTGTTTGATCGATGTTATGTTTTTGTTTTCGAACGCTGGCTGCAGCGCTCCACAATAGACGGCCCCATTGACGCCGGTACTGAGCGGCAAACGATCCGCTGACGGAATAAACACCCTCATGGGGGCCGTACCATTCTGGCCGGAGACGAAGTTGTAAACTCAAGTGCTGAGGATTATCGGAAAGTGTGTATTTGAACGCGGCATTAACGGCGGTAAGATAGTCCACGTCGTTTTCGCGCAAATCGTGGCCGGCTTTGAAATAGCCAGCTTCGCCGCTCAATCGCGCGTCCCATTCACCGGCCGTCAACGCGAGTGGAAAAATGATGAATCCCAGCATCAGAAATGATGTGTACAATAAAGGCACGATCCGGAGTAGTGTTTGTTTGAATTGGGTCTTCAAACAGAATTAGCTAAATGTAACGAAAAAAACAACGGATTTTTTTGATAAGGAAAGATTGGGGAGATTGTATTACTTCAATTTTTTCTTAATGAACGCACGATAAATGTCGAGTTCTTTTTCGGCTTGACGGAGTAACTGAATATAATCTTCCATACTCAATTCCTGGTTTTGAATATTCGAGAATTTTGAAACGACCGGAACATTGGTGTTGAGTTGTTTAATCAAGGTAACGACGACTTGCGCCTGGCTGACAATCACTTCGTTGAATTTCGGGCCGGCTATTGAACCGACGTCCGTCGTTTTTTCGGAACGTTGCGTCATAAAAATCCCGATCGAACGTTGTTCGCTGACGTCTTCGATAAATTCGTCCGTTTTTTTTCTGAGATCGATAATGTCTTCGTACTCACGGCGTGTTTGTTTGATGCTTTTTGAAAAGGCGTCGACCTCCGCCAATGCCTTATTCAGGTAGTCGGTGTAAATAATTCTTTCGAGCGAATCCGTTGTGGTAGTGAGTTTGATATCCTGAACGCGCTGCGGATCGAATGACAACGATTTAATAACCGGCGATAACAAAATTCGTTTTTCAGTCCAGCTAAGAATTTTATTCTGTAAAGCTGTCCGGTCGCCGCGATAGGTTTTTTCGGCTTCTTTAAGCGAGTCGATACGCTGCCGGTACATCTGATCGAGCACGTCGCGGACTTCCAGCAATTGATTTTCTAAAACGGCGACGATTTTCTGGTGCTCTTTAATCCGTGAAGAAAGATAAACGCCTTTGGTCATCCATGTCGTGATGACGTCGCGATTGGAATGCGCCCGGTTTTTTTCAACTTCGATCTGTTTGGCTGAATACTCAAGTTGCAGACGCAGCGAATCCAGAATCAATTGCTCCTCGCGCAGCGTTTTGCCGACTTCGTTATAATTCGATTCAAGCTCGCCGATAGACTGTGCGCTTACGAATGCCGAGCCGGCTGACAGACACACGATCCATTTTATTATGATTATAAAATTTTTCATAACAATCCGAATTTTTCCATTTTGTAATATAGAGTACTCGTGCGAATGCCGAGCAGTTTTGCCGCCTGGTTCTTAATATTATTGGTTTTTTTCAATGCCTGCAAAATCAGATTTTTTTCAAAAGTTTCGACGGCTTCTTCAAGCGGCAGGTTTTCCAATCCAGTATGGATCGGCTTGTTACTGCCGCTGACGTGTTGCGCGATCAATTGCGGATCGATTTCTTTGCCGGTGGAAATAACGCACAATCGTTCGATCAGGTTTTCGAGTTCGCGAATATTGCCGGGCCAGGAATAATTCATGAGTAATTCCATGCCCGCCGGCGGGATAATTTTGGGCGGATCGCCTTTCGATGCCGATAATTTTTTCAAAAAATGGTCGGCCAGCGCCGGCAGATCTTTTTTACGTTCACGCAGCGGCGGAAGATGAATGGGAATAACCCGCAAACGATAATACAAATCTTCACGGAATTTTTCTTCGGCCACCCAGCGTGACAACGGGCGATGCGTTGCGGCGATGATCCGCACGTCGACACTGATCGTTTCTTCCCCGCCGACACGTTCGAATTCTTTTTCCTGGAGCACGCGCAGCAACTTCACCTGCATAGCCGTAGACACGTCGCCGATTTCGTCGAGAAAAAGCGTGCCGCCGTCCGCGAGTTCGAATCGTCCTTTTTTGCGTTTGATGGCGCCCGTAAAAGCGCCTTTTTCATGGCCAAAAAGTTCGCTCTCGAGCAATCCGTCATTGAGCGCGCCGCAATTGACTTTGATGAACGGACGGTCTTTGCGCGGACTGTTGTAATGCAGCGCCCTCGCCACGAGTTCTTTGCCGGTACCGCTTTCGCCTTCGATGAGCACCGAACTGTTTTCAGCGGCCACGCGGCGAATCAGCGCGCTGAGATTTTGCATGGATTCCGATGCGCCGATCATTTCCTGGTAATGACTGGCCAGTTCATCCTGCAATAATAAATTTTCCTCCGTCAACCGGGCGACGGTCTGATCACGTTGAATTTTTTCGATGACTTTTCCTACGCGGATACGGAGTTCTTCGGACGGAAATGGTTTGGTCATAAAATCGACTGCGCCGAACCGCATCGCTTCCACGGCCGCTTCGACCGTTCCAAACGCGCTGACGACCATCACTTCGGTGGCGGGATGCGTTGATTTAATGGTCTGTAAAACTTCCATGCCGCTGACCGGTTCCATTTTTAAATCCGTAATCACGAGGTGAACGGACTGATTTTTGAGAAATTCCAATGCCGCCGGCCCGTCGGAAAATTCGTGCACTCTGAAACCTTCGCGGCGTAGACTTTCTGTCATGCCCAAACGCATCACCGCATTGTCTTCAATAACGGCTATTTCATGCCGCACGCTCATTTGGTTTCACCCGCTTTGATGGAAATATTCGGTTCGGTCTGGTAGGCGTATTCGTGCAGAATAACGCGCGCCTGAACGGTGTCAAAAGTTAAATGAATCCATCCGAAATAGGGCACCGGTCCGAAATACGGTTCAACGTTTTTGTATAATGAAAATGCAACAAACGGTTTTTCAGTCATGACAAAATCGCCGAACCACACGGAATCGGTCGATCCGTAATAATGTTTTTCCCCGAGATAATTCGCCAAAGCGTCCCACTGCTGATGCGGCGGCAAAACATTTCCAATCTCAGAGCCTTCAGAATAGACGGGAATTTTTTCAGCCAGCGTGTCAAACGCGACACGATGCGCGCCGATCGACGTCATGAGAAAATTGATCTGGCTTTCACCGCTGCCGGCAGACAAGGAAGTCGTGAAATTAAAATCCGCGGCGCCGTCCCGATCGACGTCCAGGGTGAGCGGTTTAAGATAGGCGAAAGTCGTATCGTTTAAATCGACATACTCAATAGACGTTGATGAATCGTCGTCGCATGCCAGAATTGAAAAACAGAAAAGAAACGAAATAAAAAAACGAATCATAACTCCTCTAATAAACAGAAACATTTAATTTTTTTGTTATCGTGAACGTACAGCCCTTGTGGCCGTTGTTTTGCAGGTGAATAGTTGCGCTATTTTCGGTACACAGTTTTTTGCAAATGGCGAGGCCGAGTCCCGCGCCTTGCGCCTGAGTGGTATAAAAAGGTTCGAACACTCTTTCCGGGTTCGGCCCGGACACGCCCGGACCTTCGTCGATAATTTCTACCATGATTCGTGAACCATGAATGTGCGAACGAATCATGATCAATCCGCCTGGGTTCATGATATGGATAGCGTTGGCAATCAAATTAATCAAAATCTGCCGAAAGTGATGCGGATCGAACCAGATCAATGCGGCGGAGCCTTCGTACTCGCAGCGCAGATTTTTTTCCTGTAATTCATTCTTGAATATTTCCTTGACGTCTTTGACAAAATACGGAATATTCACCCATTCAGGCTCCGGTGTTGCGGGACGGCCGTAGTTGATGTAGGCGTTGATCAGCGATTTTAACCCCGTGATTTCGTCGAGGATTTTCTGGGCATAACTGATGTTTTTTTGATCGCGATTCAGATCTTCTTTGATCAGGCCGGCCAGCAATTCCACTCCGCCAAGCGGGTTACGGATTTCGTGTGCGATTTGTGCAAGCATGGATTCTTTTTCTTTCTGGCGCTGCAATAGGTCGCTGCGCATGCCGTCCATCGCCTGCGCCAGCATGGACAATTCGCCCTTGATACCTTTCGGCACCGGCGTACTCCAATCGCCCTTTCCGAGCAAGTTGCTGAATTCCACCAGACTGTAAACCGGTTTAGCCAACGTTTTACTCACAAAAAGGGCGCTGAAAATGGTCAGGATAATTCCGCCCATGCCAATCCAAACAAAAACTAATGACAGATCTTCGACTTTAGCCAATCGATCAGCGCTTTCACGGACACCCAAAAAATGATTTTCGTCCAGCCGATAAAATCCCCACAAATACCAATGTCCGTCCTGCGTATTGAAAGGCAGCGACGTCGTGGATTGGCCGACGGCAAGGCGTTCGATCTCAGTACGATTGATCAGCAAAATCGGCTCGAGCACGCCACGCGTTTCCGTGGAGTCGGAAGAGAGAACGGTTTCAAGCGCTGTATTGAAAATAAAAATGTCCTGCAACTGGAGATCCGTTTGGCGGTTTTGAAGGTAATCTTTGTAGTAACTGTGAGCGGCGCTTTTCGAATCCTGCACGGTCAGAAACGGCAAAAACTTAGTATTGAGTCCGCCGACGATCAGGCGCGTGATCAGATTAACCTGGTCGGTAAGCTGATCCAAATAAATCGCTCGTACAGTGTAGTAACTGACTTGAGACATGACACCGGCTAATATAATGGTAATAAGGCTGAACAAAATGATAATACGCGCTCTGAGCGACAGTCGTAGTTTCATAAAATTTTGCCGGGTCAAAAGGGGTCGTCATAAATGTCTGCGATTCAGTAATGAATTTCAACAGCATTTTTTTGTACCTTCCCATTGATCCGAACTACCGCGGCCTGTAAGGCCGGCTGCGGCGCCCGGACGTACAAATTCTCCAGCGTGTTAATGAGGTCGAGGTTTTCTTCCCGCGTCAGCGTCGCGATCATTTCCAATGATTGTTCAATTTCAGCATAACGTTCCTGCACAAAATTGGCCGGAAAAAAAGGACGATACGAAATCGGGTTATCGGAATTATCGGGCACGAGCGCAACGAGCAAGATTGCAGCCAATAAATAAAAACGAATTTCTTTAAACAGTGTTATCATACTTAAAATCCCTCAAAAATAAAAAGCGTTATTTGTGAGTCAAATAACGCGCCAAAATAAGTATAAAATAACAACTGAAAATGTGGAACTTAGAGTGTAAAAATGAAGTTCTTTCCACTCTCTCGTTATCAGATTTCTGATAATAGTTCAATTAATGAATAACTTTGGAAACTGATTGGGCGGTAAATTAAAAGCGGGACTTTCAAGCGAGATTCGCTAAGTTATTTAAACAATTCGATCAACGCCTCGTCCATGACGTGCACCCATGCTTCCTGGTTGTGGCCTTGCGGGATTTCCCAATATTCGTAAGGCGTACCGGCTGCACGTAAAGCCATGACCCATGCCCGTGCGTCGGGAAGCCAGTCGGCGTCGTAACGGGATTCGATCACAATGATTTTTTGAAATGTCGGTTTGAGTCTGATCCATTGGTCGGCTATCTCAACGGGGCGAAAGGCCGGGCTGATCCCTACGCACTTGCTGAAAATACCGGGATGATTCAACACTAAATCCACCGCCGCCAAACCGCCTCGGGAACTGCCGACGACCGAATATTCTGAAGCTTTGTATCTGGATTCAAAGAAAGGCAATACTTCCTCAACGATGTATTTCCGGTAATCCGCACTACCTACGTACTCGATTCGGCGCGAATTCGGACTCGTAAATAATCCAATTACCGGCGGAATTAATTTTGCCTCAATCAGGCTGTCGAGAACCTGATGAATTTTCATGCGCTGGATATAAAGCGTACCGTCTTTGAATAAAATAACCGGATAAGATTTTCCAAGTTGATAACCGTGAGGCTCATACATGGCCACCGCGCGTTTGTTTTTGAAAATGGCGCTGTAGATGGAATCTTTTTTCAATTTTCCACGAAGCTGATACGCGTCATGCCGGATCAATCTCGAATTCTTAAACCCCGGCATTGTAAATTCGGACGTCTCGACATCGAAACTCAGAATGCGTTTGGGATTAAAGGCATCGATTCTTTCCCCACCGGTATATTTGAAGGCGTATTCAATTCTCGCATCGGTTGCAACTTTATCAAACCGGAAAAACCAATCCGTTCCATCAACCGGCAGCATCCATCCGCGGGTTGAATCCCATTGATTGAAATCGGCGATCATAAAAGGGCGCTCGCCATTGAACGATTTTGCCAGAAATAAAACGGTATCGTTTTCGATGACCGGCGTGCCGCCATTTTGTTCAATTAATTTTTGAATTGCCGCATCGGTCGCTTTTGGAAGCATCGAATAAAATTTTTGAGGCATCGATTGAGCGAGTAATGGCGAACCTAATAAGCCAATGAAAAAAATAAATCGCACCATAATTTCTCCTGATGGTGATACGACGGCGGAATTTAAATTTCGTTATCTGAGGTGATTTTCAGGTAAATTCATGCCACGAATTAACGACAATTTCAAATAAAAATCATTACCCAATTGTGGTCATAACTACGATTGGAAGGCGAGAATTAAACCGAAAGCGACCAGCGCGCCGCCGCCAGCCTGATTGATCCGATGAGTGACATTGGGAGAGGACAACCATTTTTTAGCCGTACGCGCCGTCAACGCGTACGACGCATGAATCACGAGAACCAAAAAACAATATGAAAATGAAAGGATGGCAAACTGAAAGACGTAAGGCGAATTGGAGTTTATAAATTGAGGAAATGCCGAAACAAAAAATAAAATCGCATTCGGATTCGAAAGTTGAAGCCAAAACGCTTCGGCAAAACGTTTTTGAATTCCGGATCGTAAAACGTCGTGGTCGTCATTTGCGAGCGGAGGTTTTCTCCACATCTTCACGCCAAGAAAAATAAGATAAGCGGAACCGGCATACTTCAAAACAGTCAAAACATACGGCGAAGTCGTCATTAATAAACCCAAACCGGTCGCCGAAACAATGGCCATAATCAAGCCGCCAAAAGCAATGCCGGCGATTCCTCCGAGAGTTTGCCGCAACCCGTACCGCATCGAATTGGTCAACGTCAGCGTCACACCGGGCCCCGGATTGAATACTGCCGTAGCCGCAACCATCAAAAATAAAAAATAATTCTCCATGAATTCCTTACTATTAATCTTTTCGTACTTTGTTATTCGTATTTGATCGCTTTCAAAGGATTGCCCAATGCCGCTTTAATGGCCTGGTAACCGACGGTGGCCAATGCAATCGTTAACGCAAAAACGGCCGCGAGAATAAACGCCGACGGCCCGATGTCAATCCGGTTGGCAAAATCCTGGAGCCACGTATTCATCACCAGGTATGCAACCGGCCACGCCATCGCATTGGCGATTAAAACGTATTTCAAAAATTCTTTACACATGATGAATACAATCCCACCGACGGACGCGCCGAGAACTTTCCGTATGCCGATTTCTTTGGTACGCTGTTCCGCTGTAAACGAAGCGAGGCCGAATAATCCAAGGCAGGCGATAAAAATGGCCAATCCGGAAAATGTTCCGATCAGCATGCTGAGTTTCTGTTCAGCCTTGTAAAGATCGTTGATCGCCTGATCAAGAAAATGAAATGAAAAGGGTTTGTCCTGCTCAAAACGATTCCAGGCTGTTTCAATCAAGCCAATCGTCTCGCGGATATTTTCCGGACGAATTTTGACCGCGATAAACGTAATCGCCCCGATGCGCAAAACAATCGGTGCGACCGTTGAGTGCAGCGATTGGAAATGAAAATCATCCACAACGCCGACGATCTGGCCTTCGGCGTTATTTCGGAAAAACCGGACCCGTTTTCCGAGTCCGTTTTTCCAGCCGTATTGCCGCAGAAACGCCCGATTGACTACATATCCCAACGCGCTATCGGCGCCGCTGCCTTCGATCAGATCGCGGCCTTCGACTAACTTAAGTCCGTACGTTTGAATAAAGTCATGACTGATGCGCGTTTGCGAAATAAACTGCATCTCGTCCTGCCCTTCGACGAAGAAACCGGTGAAATTGACGCCGGTGCCGATCTTATCGGACATCCCGCTGATACTCACAATGCCCGGATGCTGTAGTAATTGATTTTTGAATTCGGTGTATTTCTGAACCAACGCGCTTCCACGAATCGGCAAAATAATCAACTGCTCTTTTTCAAATCCGAGTTTTTTGTTTTGAATAAAATGCAACTGATGCTGCGCAATAATGGTGCAAGTAATTAAAGCGATGGAAATGGCGAATTGCATGATCACCAGTATTTTTCGCAACAAGACGCCTTTGCCCCCTGTTTTAAAAGTTCCTTTCAAAACCTGCGCCGGTTGAAAATTGGAAAAATAAAAAGCAGGATAACTGCCTGCCGCCAGGCCCACGGCGATAATGACCGCCAATAAAGACAATACCAGCCAGGGTTCAAAACTCAATGACAATGTTTTTCCCGTCAATTGATTGAACATCGGCGTCAATCCTTCGATCAGGAATAACGCGATGAAAGCCGACAATGTTGTCAATAAAATCGATTCGCCGAGAAATTGACCGATCAATTGATTCCGCAGCGCGCCGGCAACTTTCCTAAGCCCGATTTCTTTGGCGCGCCCCGCCGATCGGGCGGTCACGAGATTCATAAAATTAATGCACGCGATAAACAGGATCAAAACCGCCACGAGCGAAAAAATGTATACGTACGTGATATCGCCGCACGGCGTGATTTCTCCGTCATTTCCAGGGCTCAGGTGAATATCGGCGATGTTGGTTAATTGCAGTTGCGTTCCGTTTTTCTGATGCATTTCAGGAAGATAACGTTTGCCGAAATCGGGCAGTTGCGATTCGATCGAAGCGGCATCCGCCGGCGTTTTGAAAAGCACGTACGTCCAATAAAAATTAATAATCCAGTTATTAAAATCGTATCCTGCGGCGGTAAAACCGGAATTGGCAATGCTTGACATGGAGGCAATGAAATCGATTTTCAAATGCGTCGGCCCTGGGAATGGCGCCAGCACACCGGTGACTTTCAAATCTTTCAATCCATTGAGGCGAAGCACTTTGCCCATCGGGTTGTCATCGCCAAAATACTTTCTGGCCATTGCCTGCGTCAGCACGACAGTATTGGGTTCGTAAAGCGCATTCGCATTTCCCTGGGCAAGGGGCAACGTAAGAACTTTGAAGACCGTCGAATCGCCATAGAAAAAATTTTCTTCATAGAAACTTTTATCGCCGAATTGCAGCACCGGAATTTGCCCGATAAAACGGTAATCTACTAACCGAGCCGTTTCTTCGACTTCCGTATAACCACGCAAAAGCTGGGCGACCGGAAAATGTACGGCCGCATTGTGATCGGTTTTTCCGTTGACCGTCGTACTCATGTTCACGCGATACAGACGCTCGCCATTAGCGTGGAATTTATCGTAACTCAATTCATCCATCACGTACATCACGATCAGCAAACAACAAGCGATTCCGACGGAAAGCCCGCTGATATTGAGGAGGGAATATCCTTTATGACGAATCAAATTCCGCCACGCGATTTTGAGATAGTTTTTAAGCATACGTGATTCCTTTTAAGAAATGAATTGATTCATCGGCATTTATAAAAAAACGCATTCGGGTGATCGTCGGATTCGCGGTGTTCTTTGCCGCTCCATTCGGCGATGTGCAGTTTGTAGACCGTCGTTTTTTTGGCGTCTTCCCAGGTAAACGGCTCGATATTCTCAGAAGGAATATGCGAAGCATATTTGGTAAAATACCGCTGAAGGACGTCCATGATTTCCGCTTGTTCTCGAACGATGACAACGGTTCCGAAAACCACCACGCTGGCGTATTCCACGCTGAAATCCAGCGCGCGCGGCCCGGCAATTAACCGGCCCATTTCAAAAATAATAAAACTGGCTTTGGGGCTGTTTTCGACGTTTTGCCGCAGATGTCCCATGGCCGACGTATGAAAATAAATGACGTTTTGTTTTTCGTCATAAATAAAAAGGTTCGCGTGAATATACGGTTGACCGTTATTCGAAACAGCCACAACGCCGGTGGGGCTCTTGGTGAGTCTTTCCCGAATCCATGAGTCGTCGGCTACGTTACGATCGCGGCGGCGAACTTGCGTCAGTGAAGTTTTTTCCATATCACCTCTTTAAAAGTTTCATGGCTATTCTGTCCGGCCCCATTTTCATTTCACGCACCAATTGCACCATCAGCATCGCCAGCGGTTCGATGTAACGCGCGCTTTTCAAAGGACCGGCATCCACAGGATCGAAACCCATTTCGGCTATGAGCTTCAAAATTACGGCTTTGGCGTCGCTGTCGTCGCCGCAGTAAAAGACCGATGCTTTTTCCGTTCCGAATGCCGGAACCGTCAGCATTTCCGCATAAACATGGCAAAATGCTTTGACGATACGTGCTCCGGAACAAATCTTTGCAATTTCTTCCGAACCCGACGTCGTGTGGCCAACGGCAAGCCCGCGTCCGTCGTGCGTTTCCGGATTTGTACAGTCAATAATAATTTTGTCGTTGATTTTCAGGCCATTAACGATATTCAATGTGCATTCCCAGGTTGTCGTAAGAATGATAATTTCGCCGTGACGAACTGCTTCTTCATAAGTACCGGTTTGAAAACCGGCGACGCTTCGCGGTGTGCGTGAACCGAAAAAAACCGAATGGCCTTTTGCGGCGAGTGCTTTGCCCAGAGCGGTGCCCATCGATCCGCTTCCAACGACTCCTATTTTCATCGGGTTTCCTTACCGGCCATCTCGGCGCCGATTTTAAGGCTTTCTTTCACCAAAATATCAAAATCATCCCATCGGCTGCGATGGTTGGTAATAGCGGCTCGGATAACATAATGGCCGTTCAATATCGTACTCGTCGGAACGGCGATGCCGCGATCTTGTAAGGCCATGACGATATTTTTGTTTAAATCGTTCAGGCGATCGGCCGGATAATTTTTCGGATGATAACGATAACAGACGACATTCAACGTTACGGGCGTCATTAATTCCAGTAACGGCTCGCGCTCGATTTGTTGAGCTAGGTACCGCGCCTGGGCGATGTTTTGTCTGATAGTCTCCGCAAACGCTTGCAGGCCATACGTTTTTAGGCACATCCAGATTTTGAGCGATGTAAAACCTTTGGACAATGAAATGCCGTAGTGATTGAACGGATCGGGGCCTGCCGCGATGCCGCTTTCATGGTTGACGAGATACGACGGCGTAATATGAAAAGAATTGCGGTGAGCCGTTACGTCACGAATAAGAATACACGCAGCTTCGTACGGCATGTACATCCATTTGTGTAAATCAAACGCGAGCGAATCGGCCTGCGTCATTCCGTAAAGCCGTTCGCGATATTCCGGATCCAGATACGCAAAAGCGCCGAAAGCGCCGTCGATATGAAACCAGAGTTTTTCTTCGCGCGCAATGGCCAGCAATTCACTCATGGGATCGATCGATCCTGTATTGACCGTTCCGGCATTTCCGACGATACAAAACGGGAAAAAACCTTTGGCGCGGTCTTCGCGAATGGCGGCGCGCAATTCGGGTAAACGAATCCGGTAGTTTTCGTCGACGGGAATTTTCCGCAACGATTCGGCGCCGAGCCCGAGCAGTTCGATCGATTTCTGAACGCAACTGTGGGTTTCGACCGAAGCATACAAGGTCAGCGGTTTGTCAAGACTGTGTAAACCTTTTTGGCGAATTTGGTTGTGCGCATGATTGCGGGCAACGGCAAGGCCCGTGAGATTCGCCGTCGTGGCGCCGCTGACAAGCAAGCCACTCGCCGATTCGGAAAATCCCATCATCGATTTGCACCAATCGATCACGCGGCGCTCGACGTAAATCGGTGAGTGATCGCCGATGCCAAGATTGGGATTCAGCGTCGACGCTAGAAATTCCGCTAACACGCCGGCGGGAACGCTCGATCCTTCGACCCATCCCCAGAATCGCGGGTGGATATTGCCTTTGTTGTACGGGGCGACGAGTTTTAAAAAATCATCGTATACCTGATCGAGCGGTTTAGGCGTTTGCGGAAGCGGTTCATTGATCGCTTGCTGGACGGATGCCGGCGGTTTTTGCCACGCGGGTTTTTCACGAATCGTTTGTATCCAATCGATCATGTCGTCGACCATACGATGCGCGGTCGCACGAAATTCAGGCCAGTCCTGCGGATCCAGCAAGTGTTGTTCAGATTTAGGTGTTTCCATTATTCTTCGATTGCTCCTTGTATGCTGCGTAAATGTTTGCGAAAAGTGAACGTGGGATCGGCGTTTCGTTGTTTCAGATAATTACGAAACTGCAACTGCTCGCGTAAGGTTTTTCCTTTTTGAATATCGACGGCTTGTGCGCGTTCTTTGCCAAAAATCGATTCCGCTGTTTTCAACACCGATTCGAGTTTCGACCATTCGACAAAAGCAACGCCGTCATCATCGGCAAATACCGCATCGTTGCGCGTCACAAGTTCGGTCGCGAAACGCGCGCTGATCAACGCTTCGGGTTCGCGGGGATCGAGCCTTTGCGGGCCGCATGGAAAAGCGCCGTAACTGAAAACCGGAAAAGCGATTTGTTTTAATTCCGCCGTGTCACGATGCGTTCCCCACACAATGATACCGCTCGTGCCGGCGGCCTGCGCTTCGAGAGCCGTCAGATCGCCGATGCACCCTTCATCGCTACGGCCTTGATTGTCGATCACCAATACGTCGCCGGGATCGGCGTTTTCGAACGCTTCGAGAAACACGTCAACGCTTCCGTAATGGCGTGCCGGTAAGACGCGGCCGGCTAACTTCACACCCGGCAACACCGATTTGATTCCTGCCGGTGCAACGCGCAACGGAATCTGAAGCCGCAGGCATGCGTCCGTGATCAAAGGCGTCGAGAGATTTTTGAAACGTTCGAGTAGATTCTTTCCTGTCATTTTTTCCTCCGCCTGTTTATAAGTATAATTGCTGATGCGTCTTCGACGGATCGTCGCCTACCATACGTTCTTCTATCAATTCGTCGGCCGGTACGGTGTGAAACGACACGATCACCCAATTTTCCGGTCCGGCAATCGGATGGTGCCAGCCGTTGACCGGAATTGACACCCAGCGTTCGTCGATAGGTTTGCCCGGCTGATCGACAATCGTATACGGAATCCACACGTCATTTTCCATGATACGAAAAGCGCCGAAGCCGCGGTACGACATCGCGCGTTGATGGCTGTTGGGATGTCGTTCCGCGCCGGTGTCGGCATTGGCGCGTAAAATAAATACCCAGCTTGATCGAATGAGGTCGGGCATTGAGCCATACACATCCAATGGCACCGGCTCCCACGCCATAAGCGATTTAGTGTCTGCGCGCAGTTGTTCTTCTACACGTCCGGCGATTTCATCGATCACCCGCGCAGCCGCAGGATGATAAATTTTATCATCGAGTAATTTCAAAAACACGCTTTCGGTTTTATTCATCGTAAAGCCTTTCGGTGTGTCGTGATACAGGGATTGTATCGCTTCAACGCAGTTGCTTTTATTAAAGTTCCCATTGAACGAAAGGCCTACACAAGAATTTTAAATATTGGACTAATCCATTTTTCACCGAATGTCATGTGCCAAGATTGAATGTTTTACACCGATTAAGGATAACGACAATTAATGCCATCGAATTGTATAAAGGCGAAATGCTATTTCTTAAATTCAGATCGTAATCAATAAAGTCGTTGCACCAACATCAACGGCAATTTTATTTCTTTTCCCAACAGTTTCCGCATGTCAAGAATTTGCTCAATATGCCGCTCGCCGTGATCGGCATAAAGTTCAAGTAAATTTCTGAGCGTCATCTCGCCGAATTCAGGATGGGTGCCGGTTTTAATCCAATCGGCGCCATTGGCTTGCCGAAAAATCGAACCGGTAAAAAATCGGAGTATTTCCATTAGTCGAATTGCATTTTCCATCGTGCTCCGTTCCTTATGCTGATAGTCGAACGTTTGCACCCACGAATCCTGATTGTACAATGGGAATGCGCTGCCGGGCTGTGCAAACGCCAATTTGATTCGGACAAATCCGATGGTATCCGAGTCTGCGAGGTGAAAAACGATTTGCTTGATCGACCATTTCCCAGGCCTGGGCTGCGCCGTCAGATCATCGTCCGTCAATCCTTCGATAGCTTTGCGCAAGCGTTCGGGCGCGGCTGAAAAAACTTCGAGCAATTGAGACGTACTGATAGCGTTATAGACGGTTGGAAATGAACGTTTCTGATCTTGCATGATTTGTTCTCCTTATGTTTGTTTTTTTTGTTTGACTAATATAACGGGTTTTAGTAGTATTAGTGACACTCATTGTTTTCATTTAATCAATGAATTTTATTCATATATAAATACGTCGATTAGGGACATACTATGGACATAGAAGTCAGGCATTTAAAACTGATTGCGACGGTGGCGCAGGAAGGCAGTCTTTCCAAAGCCGGACAGGCCTTGCATCTTACTCAATCGGCCTTGAGCCATCAATTGCGCGATATCGAAGACCGCCTGGACGTGGCGTTGTTTTTGCGGTCGAACAAAAAAATGATTCTCACGCCGGCTGGCGAAAAATTGCTGCAATCGGCTACGACCGTGATGCGCGAACTCGAATCCGTCAACCGGCAGATTAACCAGATAGCAAGGGGCGAATCGGGTACGATCCGGCTGAGTACACAATGTTATACCTGTTATCACTGGCTGCCGGAAATCCTACGAAAGTATCAGAAAGAATTTCCGCATGTCGACGTCAAAATCATCGTCGAAGCGACGCATCATCCGATCAAAGCGTTGCAGGAAGGCAAACTCGACATTGCCATCGTGCACAGCCAAAAAAATGACGGACTAATCCGCAAACCTTTATTTAAAGACGAACTCAAAGTAATCGTTTCACCGAAACATCGATGGGCGAAACGAAAATATATCGAGCTGAAAGAATTGGAAGACGAACCGTTGTATTTGTACAACGTGCCTGAGAAAGACAGCCATTTATTCCAGGAAGTTTTGATTCCGGCGGGTGTGTATCCGAAAAATATTTCGCATATTCAATTGACTGAGGCGATTATTGAATTTGTCAAAGCGGGATTAGGTGTGGGCATCATGGCCACGTGGGCGGCAAAGCCGCACGTGGACAACGGCAGCCTCGTCGCCGTGCGGTTAGGCAAGTCCGGCGTCGTGCGGCAATGGAGCGCGGCGGTCCTGCCGAACGGAACCATGCCGCGCTATATTGAATCGTTCATCAACGAAATTGTTTCGTTTTCAAAACCGGCGAAGCAGCATGCCTTTAGCCGAAACGAAAAAAGAAAAAACAATAACCTATTTTTTTAAAAAAATTCTTTGCGGCACTGCGATACTCCAATTTTAAGAATAATCTCTACTCGCACTTCATCTTTTTCATTGGAAAATCAATCCCAATTTCCTTGCCTTCATTTTTACCTTCAATGCGCGCTTTCAGCGAACCGTCTTTGTCGAGGCGATAAATAATACGCTGCGGAAAATCGTGATTGGGATTTTCAAAAATAACTTCCGTTCCTGATTTTTTAATCAATTTAAATGACGCTTCATTTTGTCCTGAAGGTTTGGCCGTGTAAAAAATTTCGCCTGACTCATCTTGATGAATGCGGATAAATTCGAATTCCGTGACTTTGCCATTACGTACCGTCCGGCTCATACCGAGCATCGCGTTGCCGGCGGGCTTCATCCATTGTTCCGTCGCGTTTTTTTTGTCCGTACTTCCATCCCAGCAACCGGCTAACCACGCTAAATCATTGACTGTCATTTTTTCCTGCGCGTAAGCAGGCAAAACAAAAACTATAAATAAAAACACCCACCGCATAAAAAAGCTCCTTAAAAATAAAATGATTGAAAAAGAATCGTTTCAAATATAAGGAGCTTCAGTCTAAAATGATTGTAAAAAACCGACATTGAGGGTAATTGCAGTTTTTATTGTCCCATCTGAACAACCACACGAAACCCCAAATCCTGTGCGCGGGCTTTAGGACCGTGACCGGGTTGTCGAAAAGTCGGACGGGCGAATTCTGCAGGAAAATTCCAACTACCGCCGCGAGCGATTTTCCCTCGGCCGAGATCGGCGGTCTGATGAGGATTGGTCGCATGGTCCGCTGTATAATCGCTGTACCAATCGGAAGTCCATTCCCAGACATTGCCGAGCATATCATAAATTCCAAATATGTTCGGCTTTTTCGCAGCCGCTTCATGCGTAAATAATTGCGTGCTGTCCTGAATCCATGCGATGTCTTTAATGTTTAAACCATCTTTCGAGCCCGCTTTGCACGCGTATTCCCACTGCGCTTCCGTTGGCAAACTAACCGCAAGCCCGGTGGTTTTGGACAACCATTCACAATAAGCCTGTGCATCAAACCAAGTTACCAAGACAACCGGATGATTGGAGTTTTGTTCCATGTAAGGATGCTTCCACGTCGCATCTTTTTTGAAAGCCATGTTGGAAATGGTCGTGTCGAAAATCCATCCGCCGCTGTCCTTCTCTGCAGTAGTGATATAACCTGTCGCCCTGACGAATTCACCAAATTGTCCGACGGTAATTTCCGTCGACGACATCCAAAATTCAGAAAGCGTCACTGCATGCTCCGGTTTTTCGGCGGGCGTGTCGTGATCGCTGCCCATTGTGAAGCTCGCACCGGGTAACTTAACCAATCGCGGCGCGCTGATGTTCAGCGATTCTATGGTTCGATTCGGATCGGACACAGCACAACTGCACAGCAGAGCCGTTGTTAAAATCATATTCCAATTTTTCATTTCCGAAGTTCCTTCAGTTTTTCCTGAATGCCGTCTTGTAACGTTTTACGAAATTGATCACCGATGCTTTTGTCCGTCAATGTTTTCTCATAGGCTTGAGAATAATATTGAATGGCCTCATCTTTTTTTCCCAAAGTCATATAACATTCGGCGAGGCTGTCGTAACAATTGGCTATCTCCGGAAACAGTTTCAGATTAGCTTGAAATATCAATAAAGCTTCTTCCGGTTTTTTTTCGTTGATCAAACGATAACCGATAGCGTTGAGTGTGCCCGCATTGGTGATGGAGTACAACGCGGTCAATGAATCGGCATGTTCGCTAAAATAAGGCACGCCACGAGCCGTAATAATATCGGTCAAGCGGATGGAGTTGAATTCCGTAGCCATAAAGCGGTTGCCCGGAAATGATTCGTGATACAACTGAGTATAATATCGCGCATGGTCCGGATTCGGTTCCAAAAACTGATAAATGCGTGATAAAATAAACGTAGCTTCGTCTTTATTGAATATTCCTTTTTCCTGAACGAGCCGGAGGTTATCGATCGCATTGTTCTTATTACTGGAGAAACCGCTCACAAAAGCAAGCCCCGATTGCCACCAATTCGCGCGCGTTGCAACAAAATATTCGGCAACGCCGGGAACTAAATAAGCATCGTAGTAGTATGGATTTTCGTCGATCACTTCTTCGAGATATCTGTTTGCTTTTTTGGCGGCAAAATAAGCATCCGTAAGCGATTGATTCATGACGTGAACGCGGCTGAGATAACCGTAGGCTGAACCAAGATAAAATTTATTCTCTGCAGTTTCGGGAAGTTTTTCGCAGCTTACGATTGTTTGCTGACAATACTCGGCCAATAGTTGCTTCAACGAATCGCGGCTGACGCCGTTATCTGAAAAATAGCGGGCATGATAAAGCATGGAGCTTTTCAGAAAAAAATATTTCGGGTGATCATAAAATTCTTTGAGACGTGTTCCGATCAATCGATCGGCTTCGGCGAAGTTCGCATTATGAATGGCATAAAGAATTTGCTGATCGACGGAATCGGCTGAAGGTATTTTGTCCGAATTTGCCAGGCGAACCTGTGCACTGGATGAACCAAGCGGAACAAAAAAACCATACTGCAATCAAGTTTTTCATCGTCGGCCTCCGATTATTTTTTCAAACGTTTGATTTTATCTTCTGCGCTCGTTTGGATGCCTCTCTTGAAATTTTCATTGAGATTCGTTGCTTTCGCCAGCAGGTCAAGCGCTTTTTGCGCCGTGCGAACCGCCAATTCGTTTTGTCCGTCGGCTTCATAGGCATCGGCCAAACTGTCGAAGGCATTGGGAGATTCAGGATGAATGCCGGTGTTGATTAGAAAAATCGTTAAAGCTTCTTTGTTTTTTTTATTTTGAAGTAATTGGTAGGCGATCCCAATTAGTCCGTTTTCATTGAGCGCCCAGGTGAAAAAAGGATGATACGTGCCGGCGCTTTGAATGTATTTCAGAAAGCCCCGGTATTCCTGAAACGCTTTCGTCGTATCGCCCTGCTCGATCAGCGTTTTAAAACGTTTGGCGGTCAATGGACGCATGACCGGAGAAGGTTTTTTTAAATTGTAAACGAAAAAATCGATCGTTTGCCGGATGATCTGCCGGGAACGATCGTTATCGTCGACGATATCGAACGCATGTTGTCCTTCGGAATAATGAATGAACGTCAAATCGCATTCCACTTCGGTCATGTGGCGAACGGTATGCTCGATCCCGGTATTAATGTTAGCTGCATCCAGACCGCTTCGTACATATAAAACCGGAAAATCGGTTCGCATAGTTTGAAGTTGCGCGCTGCCGTAATAAATAACGCCGCTTCGGATATACGTTCTTTCGGGTTGCATCATCAGTGGCAGTCCGACGGTTACGTTGGCTGAGCACGTCCATAGTCCGATTCGCTCGCCGTCGATACTCAGTTCAACCGCATGGCTTCTCACGTACGCGAGCAAATCTTCCGAGTCCTGGAATGTACGTCCTTGGCGGCTTTGATAATTGATCGCGATCAAGCCGTTGGCTGCAATGAGCTTGGCCCAATCGGCATATACGCGCCAATTCAAAAGATCCAGCGATCCGACGCCGTTGTTGAATATGACGACCGGCAGTTTGGATTTTTTGTCGAACGATGCCGGGTAATATACATCCAAAGACAACGCTGTATCATTGACCGTTTTGTAAACAATGCCTTTTTTGATTTCAACTTTGTTCATTTCCGGAATCTGATACACGAGCGGGAGCTGGGTAACTGGAATTTGAGCTACAATGGCCGAAGATAAAAAAAACATCGTGGATAAAAAAATTCTTGTAAGCATGTGAATCTCCTGTAGTTTTGGAGTAACACGAAATTTACGCGCAGGTATTAAAGGGGTTTCAACTATGGAATGAATCGGATTAAAAACGGAGTGAAACGGTAACGATCAGAGAATAAATCGGATGTTTTGCGGGCAGTGAATGAACCGAAATAGGTCAAAAGTCAAAAATCGAAAGTGTAATTTTACGATTTTTGACTTTTGGCACAACTCGATCGAACCTATATTGGACATTATCGTCCCCACGATTCGGCATACGCAGCCGTGACGACGCCTTGAACGCTAAAGCCATCAAAAAAATTGCCGTCTTCTTTATTGTCACCCACGATTTTCTTTTTCCATTCGGTAAAGTCAATTGTTTTGTGTACGGTTTGTCTGACGGCTTCCAGATTACGAGGACCACCGCCGATCTGAAAAATAGCTTTGCTGACCTCATCGACGACGGTTTGGATAAAATCGGCCACCAGATTCAAATAGGTTTTCCCTTTGAGAACATTGCCGTGCCCGGGAATCAGTATTTCAAAATCCATTTGAGCCATTTTGCGCAGTGTTTTAGCGTGTTGCGACGGATAGCCGCTGCCGAGATAAGGCACAGGACTATCGAGCAAATCGCCGGCAATTAAAATTTTTTCCTTGGGTAAATAGACGATGGCGTCGCCAGCCGTATTGCCGCGGCCGAGATATTTGATCTGAATTTCACGATTGCCTATATCCAGCGTCAATTCGCTGTCGAACGTCATGTTCGGCATACGAAGTTTTATTTTTTTAAATTCTTCCGAAACAGGAGCGAGCCCGGCAAGCGCTTCTTTGTAAGCTTTGATCTCGTCGGCATTCAACACCCTTCCGTTGGGGTCTTTGCCGGAATCGATAATTTGCTGGAACGCTGCGCCGCGCGTGGGAAATCGTTCGAAAATTCCCGGCGCATATCCTTTTATTTGTTTGCTCGTCTCAAAATGAGCTATGATCGTTATATCGGGAAATGCCTCGGCGTATGTTCCGTTCCCATTGACGTGATCGTTATGCCAGTGCGTGTTGAATAAATAACGAACCGGTTTGTTTGCCCATTGGCGAATTTGTGCGATATCTTCCTTAGCGGAGGACGGGAGATAACATGCATCGACGACAAAAACTTCACGTTCGCCGATAATCACGGTCGTATTGCCTTGCGGAAAACCATCCGGCGAGTCTTTATGGCGGATCATGTACACACCATCGGCAACTTTCGTAGTCGTCCGCGTGCGCGTGCTGGATGAATCTATTTGCGAAAACACTGGCAGGGATAGCGATAGAAGTAACGCAAAATTAATAAATTTTTTGTAATACGAACCAAAATGAAATGTCATACAAAAATTTCCTTTTAATATTTAAACCATAAACGAAAAAATTATTTGGCGATTTTAACAGCAATCGGTACACGCAATTTTTCCCAGTATAAATTGATTGTTCCGGAAGTCTGCGTCATATCGTCGAATTCGTACTCCAGCCATTCCTTCATCGGCGCACTCACGGGTTTTACATTGACCCGAAGCGCATCTTCGTCTTTATTGTATTTGAAACTTCCCCAGGAATTATTTTTCTTGCTGAAAATAATCGTCCACTGATCCTGTTGCGGCGTCATGTGCAATCCGTATTTGCCAGCCGGTAATTTTTTTCCTTCGATTTCAACGTCGGTCGAAAAAGAAATCGTCGTATTTTCATTGGCTCCTGCGCGCCATGGAAAAGGTTTTTCGCCCCACGGCACCAATTCACCCCAGATTTTTCGCCCTTTTACGCCGGGACGGCTATACGTGATGACAACTTCCGTCGCTCCGATTTTTTGAGAAATCGATGCGGCCTGGCTTACGCGCTCATCATTTTGAGTAAATGCTGAACTTGCTGTCATGCCGGCGATGATTAAAGTAAGAAACGCTGCCGCTAATGTTTTCATAAAACCTCCGTTTTAATGGTCAGTCTAAAGGATTAATTGCTGTAAACGTACGGCAATATAGAAAAAAAAGAGCGGGCTGTCGTCTCATTGGCGGCAGATCAGGCAAGGAAAACGGATAATTAAAACGATATTTGAGATTTTAAGAGATTTCTACTAGTTTTACCGCTTACGAATGAGGCATGGTGAGATTATTTTTTCATGAATTATTGTATCAAAAAAAATTCATTTTTCCTGAAATTTAAATTCAAAAACCGAGTTAGATAAGACATTCATGGCTTTTATCTAACTTTTTATTTTTTACCCGGAGTCAGCGTATGTTGAAAACTATGATTTTAACTTTTTTGTTTTTGACAAATTTTGCGTGTTCCAAAGCTCAGAACGAACAAAAAACAGGACAAACAACAGTTTTAAATTCATCCGAACGAAAGGATAAAATTGTGAAATCGAATGAAGAATGGAAGAAAGAGCTTCCGGCTGATGTATATTATATTATGCGGGAAAAAGGCACCGAACGCGCTTTTACGGGTAAATATTGGGACAACCATGACGACGGTACTTACGTTTGCGCCGCTTGTAAGCTTCCTTTGTTCAGTTCCAAAACCAAATTCGAATCCGGAACGGGCTGGCCGAGTTTTTACGAACCGGTCGCCAAAGATGCCATTGGCGGGGAAACGGACAACAGTTACGGCATGGTGCGCGATGAAGTGTTGTGCGCGCGCTGTGGCGGGCATCTGGGCCATGTGTTTGATGACGGACCGAAGCCTACCGGCCTGCGTTACTGCATTAATTCCGCCGCGCTTGAATTTAAAAAAGATTAAGCGATGGCCAGTCCCGTTGTCGATCGTAAAACGATCATCCGGTCGTTCTTTCCAGGTACCGGTCATTCGTATGACCGCGTGGTACATTGGTTTACGCTCGGTTTGG
>JABWBZ010000169.1 GCA_013359335.1 bacterium | reverse complement strand
GGAAAGAAGTCGGATGCTCTGAGCGATAGGTTTGAGATCGATGGGTTTCGGCGTAGTCAAATTGAGCGAAAAACGGCGCTCGAGAAATCGAATAAAATCCTGTGGCACCGCCGGCGGTTCAAACATGGTTGACTGCCTTTTCAATGACATTGAAAAACATCAATGCGACTTGATAACGTCGACGCCCATATATCGGCGCAAAACTTTTGGAACGAGCACGGTTCCTTCGTCAGTCTGATAATTTTCGATAATCGCTGCGACAATGCGCGGTAACGCTAACCCTGAACCATTGAGCGTGTGTACGTATTCGGGTTTTTCATTGCCCGATTTGAATTTAATATTCATCCGCCGCGCCTGGAATGCTTCAAAATTGCTGCACGACGAAACTTCCAACCACCGTTTCTGGCCGGCCGACCACACTTCCAGATCGTATTTTTTGGTCTGCGTGAATCCCATGTCGCCTTTGCACATCAGCAGTACGCGATAAGGCAGTCCCAGCAACTGCAATAATTTTTCCGCGTCCGTACGCAAACTTTCGAGTTCGTCGTACGATTGGCCAGGATGAACGAATTTAACCAATTCGACTTTGTCGAATTGATGCAATCGATTGAGGCCGCGTACGTCTTTGCCGTACGAACCCGCTTCACGGCGAAAACACGGCGTGTATGCGGCGTATTTAATCGGCAATTGTTCGGCTTTCAAAACGGAATGGCGGTGAATATTGGTCACGGGAACTTCTGCTGTCGGAATTAAATAAAATTCGTCGCGCGTGACGACGTACATCTGATCTTCTTTGTCGGGCAATTGTCCCGTGCCGGTCGCGCTGTCGGCATTGACGACGATCGGCGGTTGAATTTCTTTATAGCCGTTTATGGCGGCCTGATCGAGGAAAAAATTGATCAGCGCACGCTGCAATTGTGCGCCGTAACCTTTGTACACCGGAAATCCCGACCCTGCTATTTTCGCGCCGGTGACAAAATCAATCAGGTCAAGATTCTGCGTGATGTCCCAATGCGGCTTCATTTCAAAATCGGTTTTCGGCGCTTCGCCCCATGTAAAAATCGTCTGATTGTCTTCCGGAGTCGAACCATCGGGAACGGATGGATGGGGCACATTCGGGACGGTGAGCAAGACCTGATTCATATTTTTTTCAACCTGCGCCAATTGCTCGTCCAAAACTTTAATGTCGTCGCCGACTTTTTTCATTTCCGCGATCAGTTCATCCGCATTTTCTTTGGCTTTTTTGCGGCGGGCGACTTCTTCTGTTGCCTTGTTACGTTTTGCTTTTAAATCCTCCACTTTCAGGATCAACGATTTGCGCTCGTCGTCCAAGCGTATGATCGCGTCAAAATCCGCTTCAAATCGTTTGTCTTTTGCAGCCTTTTTGACGAGTTCGAGATTTTCGCGTATGAATTTGAGTTCCAGCATAATTTCCTTCTTGAAATAATTTAGAATGGGCAAACATAAATAATTAACCGAAGAAATGCAATATTGTGAACATGGTGAAAATAGCAAGATTCCTTAAGCATTACGTAAAGCCGATTTTTATTTTTCGGTTAATTAAATTCTCATCATAAAAAGGAAATGGTTATGGTACGCGCCGTGCTATGTTTGATTTTTACATTCGGACTTACCGCTCAAAATCCGACGGAAATTCCAGGCGTTCAACAAATTCCAAAACTCGATGGAATCCTGGACGATGAGGCCTGGCAACAGGCTTTGGTGATTGACGATTTCGTGCAACGTCTTCCGCATGAAGGAAAAACGCCTTCTGAAAAAACAGAAGTGTTTTTAATTTACACGTCGACGGATTTATTTGTAGGCGTCAAATGCCACGATCATCAACCGGACCAAATCGCCGCGACGGTCATGCAGCGGGATAATTTCGATCTGACCCAAAACGAACAATTTGTGATTGCGATCGATTCGTACAATGACGGACGAAGCGGGTTTTGGTTTTCGACGAATCCGCTTGGCGTGCGCGTCGACGCACAATTTCACAACGAAGGCGACGTTTTCATCGTCGAATGGGACGGAATTTGGGACGCGCAAGCGCGAATCGATCACGAGGGATGGTCCGCGGAATTGCGAATTCCTTTTTCAACGCTGCGATTCAAGCCAGGCGCAGAAAACATCATGGGTATCAATTTATTTCGCAGGTTGATCCGCACCAATGAGCAAATTTTTTCGCCGAAAATTCCTCTGCAATATGCCAACGGAACGCCAAACGTGTCTATCGCACGGAAATTTCTTTTCAGAAATATCGTCGGTAACAAACGCTGGTTTTTCAAACCGACGGCGATTACGTCGCAAGAAAAGGATTATATGCGCCGCGATTCAAAAGGATCCGCCGATCTCGGACTCGATCTGACGTACGCGTTGAGCGATAATATGGTCGCGACGGTGACTTACAATACGGATTTTTCCCAGGTCGAAGCGGATGACCGGCAAATCAATCTCTCGCGGTTTAACATTTTTATTCCTGAAAAACGCGATTTTTTTATTGAGAATTCGGCCCTGTTTGCGTTCGGGCTGACGCAAGAAGTGGAAGTATTTTTCAGCCGTAGAATCGGTTTGGCTGCTGACTCGTCGGGACAATCATTTACCGTTCCCATTTTCGCCGGCGGCAAAATGACCGGTAAAATCGGCCGGTTCGACGTCGGCCTTCTCAACGTGCAAACGCAAGATCGCCGTAACGTGCCGGATCAGAATTTTTCCGTTGTCCGGATGAAGTATGAAATTTTACCGCGTTCGTATGTAGGATTGATCGGCACGCACAAAAATCCCGGCGAAGGCCGCAGCAATTCCGTCATTGGGATCGACGGCAATGTTTTTTTAAATGAAACCGTCGCCGTTTCGGCTTTTGCCGCGACATCGAAATCGAACGCCGGCGATCCGGGCGCTTCGATATACAACGCAGCGTTGTATCGCGGCGGTGAACGTGAAGCGTTTAATTTCTCTGTCACACAAATCGGAAAACATTTCGATCCGCAAATAGGATTTCTCGTGCGTTCGGATGTTCGTAAATGGTACGGCGACGTGAAATGGCCGATGTATCTGCAACATCCGGTCCTGCGGCGTTATGTTCCGGAATTCGAAACGACGTATTATGAAAATCCTCACAACCGGATTGAAAACTATTTTCATCGGTTTAATTTCACAACGGAATTAGTCACGGATGATATTTTGTCGGTTTTCGTCAAACGGAATTTCGAATACGTTCCGGCGGCATTTCCAATTTTCCGTTCAATTGAAATTGAAAACGGAAAGTATCACGAGACGACCGGCGGCATTTCTCTCGCGTCCAAACCCGGACGGCGTTTATCCGGCACATTATCCGTCAACGGCGGCGGATTTTACGGCGGCTCATTTTATGAAATCGGCAGTTCCGTGTTATGGAAATGGAATTATCATCTGACGCTGGCGCAGGATTACACGACCACGCGCATCAAATTATCTGACGATGAATTTCGTACGCACATCGCTCAAACTCGAATCAACTATGCATTCAATACACGCTTTTTTATTGCGTCGTTGATTCAGTATGACAATGCCTCGAACGAGTTAGGTTTCAATATCCGTGTAAATTATCTTCTTGAAGAAGGACGTGAATTATTCGTAGTTTATAATCACCTGTTCGATCAACACGACGTGAAAAACGCTTACTTAAAAGAACCTGTTAATCGCTCATTAATATTAAAATTCAGTTATTTATTTTGATGATGATTCATCTTGAATTGAAATTTCAACCCGTAACGCCGTCACGCTGGAAAGATTTGGAGGATTTGTTTGGTGCGCGAGGCGCGTGTGGCGGATGCTGGTGTATGACGTGGCGGCTGGAAAGGGCCGTTTTCGAAAAACAAAAAGGCGCGGCCAATAAACGTACATTAAAAAAAATTGTCGATAAAGGACCGCCGCCCGGGGTGCTGGCCTATTACAAAGGCCATGCCATCGGCTGGTGCGCAGTTGCGCCCCGAAGCGAATATCCGGCGCTGGAACGCTCCCGCGTACTGAAACCGATCGATGATCAACCGGTGTGGTCGATTTCGTGTATATTCGTCCGTAAAGAATTTCGCCGGAAAAATATTTCAACCGAATTAATCAAAGCTGCCGTCAATCTTGCAAAAAAACACGGCGCAAAAATTGTTGAAGGTTACCCGCAAGAGCCCAAAAACGATTTGCCTGATCCGTTCGTGTGGACGGGGCTCACGCCAGCGTACATCAAAGCAGGGTTTGTCGAAGCGCATCGTTTTTCACCGGTGCGGCCGATCATGCGGTGTGTGTTGTAAGTTTGCCACAGGGGCACCGAGAACACGGAATCTGTGATTGTTATTACAATTTCAAACAGATCCCTCACTCGTTGGAAAGACATCGAGGAAACCATTCCTGCGCCGGACGTCGTTAAACCCAACGCCTTTTGTGTTCACGATGGAATCGTTTGCCTCCGTGAGGAAAACGTTCTCCGTCCGCTGAACGATTTGCCGTCCGAAACCCGCTCGCGAATTCGCGGTATGATTCAAGTGCGTGACGCGGTGCGCGACTGTCTGCGCGCCCAGGTGGACGGCAGCCCGGAAGAGCGAGTCATTGAAACACGCCAACAACTCAACGTCGCTTACGACCGGTTCGCAGCCCGGTTTGGCCCGCTGAATCTCCGCGCCAACCAGCGCGCGTTTGATGGCGACCCGGATTTGCCGTTGCTGCTCTCGCTGGAGACCTACAATGACGAAACCAAGCGCGCGACCAAGGCGACCATTTTCACGGAGCGGACGATTCACCATCGGCAGCCGGTGGAGGCCGTTGGCACGCCCAAGGAAGCGTTGCTGGTGAGCTTGAATGAGTGTGGCGGCGTGGACCTCGACCGCATGGCGGGCTTGCTGAACCAGCCGGTTGAGGAATTCCTCCCCGACTTGAAGGGGGTGATCTTCCGCAATCCACAAACGAACGAATGGGAGACTGACGATCAATATCTGTCCGGCAACGTGCGGGAAAAACTGGCGGTCGCCGATGCCGCCGCCCTGACCGATCCGCGTTTCGCCGAGAACGTCGAGGCATTGAAGTCGGTGCAGCCCGCTGATCTGGCAGCGACCGAGATTGATGTGCGTTTGGGTTCGGTGTGGCTGCCGTCCGGTGACGTGAAGGATTTTACCCATCAGCTTCTGAACATTCCTTCCGGTGTCGAGGTCGGCCATGTTCATGCGCTCGGCACCTGGCACCTCAACGCGAATTGGGAAGCCAGGGGCGCAACCGCCAATACGACCGACTGGGGTACGGATCGATACACGGCGCTCGAACTTATCGAAGACGCCCTGAATCTCAAAACACCAACGGTCTATGACACGGTGGACGACAAACCGGTGGTCAATGCGCAGGCTACCGAAGCCGCCCGCGAGAAACAGGAGCGGATTAAAGAGCGGTTCAAGGAGTGGATTTGGTCGGATGATGGGCGTCGCGATCGGCTTTGTCGCCTCTACAATGACACGTTCAATCACACGCGCGTCCGCACGTTTAACGGCGATCATCTGACGTTGCCCGGCGCCAGCGGGGCCATCGAGTTGCACGGCCACCAGAAAGCCGGCGTTTGGCGCATCCTGCAAACGCCGAACACGTTGCTGGCTCACGTCGTCGGCGCGGGCAAGACATTCACGATGGTCGCCGCGGCAATGGAGTTGAAACGACTTGGCCTCGCCCGGAAGCCGATGTTCTCCGTTCCGAACCACATGCTCGGTCAGTTTTCGACTGAGCTGCTGACGTTGTATCCCGGCGCGAACATCCTGGTCGCGGGCAAGGAGGACTTCGAATCGCAGAACCGCAAGAAGTTGTTCAGTCGCATTGCCACGGGCAATTGGGATGCCGTCATCGTGACGCACTCAGGATTTGAGCGCATTCCGCTGGCACGCGAAACGCAGGAGCGGTTCTTTGAAGAACAGCTTCACGAGTTGGAAATGGTGAAGAGGCAGCACGCGGATTCGAGCAACCGTCGGCTCGTGAAGGAACTCGAAAAAGCCAAGAAGCGTCTCGAAGCGCGTCTGCAAGGACTCGCGGCGGAGCACAAGAAGGACAACACGCTCACCTTTGAAGAGCTAGGCGTGGATCGTCTGTTCGTCGATGAGGCACATTACTTCAAGAATCTGTTTTACGTTTCCAAGATGACGCGCATCGCGGGACTGCCGCAGACCGCCAGCGAACGCGCCTTCGACATGTTCCTCAAGGTGCGCCACGTTCAGTCCGTGAACGGCGGCGGCGGGGTCGTCTTCGCCACCGGCACGCCCATCGCCAACAGCATGGCAGAAATGTTCACCATGCAGCGGTATCTTCAGCCGGACGAGTTGCAGAAACACAACTTGCATCATTTCGACTCGTGGGCGGCGACGTTCGGCGAGCCGGTGACGGCGATGGAGCTTTCGCCCGATGGTGCGGGCTATCGGGTCAACACGCGTTTCGCCCGCTTCATCAACGTGCCGGAACTCATGCAGATGTTTCGTCAGGCGGCTGACGTGCAAACGGCGGCCATGCTGAATCTCCCGCGTCCGAAGTTGGAGAACGAGAAGCCCACGATCCGCAATGCGCCGACCACGCCCGAGTTGAAGGAGTTCGTTCAGTCTCTAGCCGCCCGAGCGGAACGAATCCGAACCAGCCGCGTTGATCCGAGCCTGGACAACATGCTCAAGATCACGTCCGAAGGCCGCAAAGCCGCACTGGATATGCGGCTCGTGCGCGCGTCAGCCCCGGATGAACCCAGCGGCAAGGTGAATCTCGCGGTTGAGAACATCCTTCGCATTTGGACTGAGACGGTTGATCGGCGTTGCGCCCAACTTGTCTTCTGTGATCTCTCCACGCCGAAAGACCGAGGCTTCTCCGTTTATCGCGACATGGCGGACAAGCTCGGAGCGCGCGGCATCCCGGAGAGTGAAATTGCCTTTATCCAGGACTACGACAGCGATGCGTCCAAGCTCGCGCTGTTCAAGGAAGTGCGTTCCGGCAAGGTGCGCGTGCTGTTCGGCAGCACGCAGAAAATGGGTTCGGGCACGAACGTGCAGGAGCGGCTGATTGCGCTGCATCATCTCGACGCACCGTGGCGTCCAGCGGATGTCGAGCAACGCGAAGGACGCATTCTCAGGCAGGGAAACAAGAATCCTGTCGTCAGCGTGTTCCGCTATGTCACGGAAGGTTCGTTCGACGCCTATATGTGGCAGACCTTGGAAACGAAGGCGAAGTTCATCGCCCAGGTGATGACGGGCGACATGACGATTCGCCGCGTGGAAGACCTCGACAGCGCCGCGCTGACTTACGCCGAAGTGAAGGCCATCGCCTCGGGCAATCCGCTCGTCATCGAGAAAGCTCAAGTGGACGCCGAACTGATGCGGCTCACGCGTCTGCGCTCCGCTCATGCCGAGGAGCAATACCGCATCCGCAGCAACCTGCGCCATGCGCGTGATGACGCCGAGAGTTCCACCGGGCGTCTCGCGAACCTTCGCCTGGACATCGGCGCTCGTGAGGACACTTCCGGCGATAACTTCCGCATCGAACTCGATGGTGAAGTCGTCACCAACCGGGGCGTTGCCGGTGAACTGCTCATCCGCCGGGCCGAAAAGCTCAAGGGCCGCAGCGGTGATGACGTGCGGGTGGGCCGATTCGCGGGTTTCGATTTGTTCATCCGCGTCGGCTTCATAGGCGGTCCC